>NZ_JACJFB010000060.1:0-478 GCF_014164325.1 Pseudoalteromonas sp. SG43-4
TTTCAGGCACACTTATATTAATTTTTTAGGATACATATTATGTCTAATACAACTACTGGTTCAGTAAAATGGTTTAACGAAGCAAAAGGTTTTGGTTTTATCGAGCAAGAATCTGGCGCAGACGTTTTTGCACATTTCAGCGCGATCTCTGGCGACGGTTTTAAAACTTTAGCTGAAGGCCAACGTGTACAGTTTACTGTTACTCAAGGTCAAAAAGGCCCACAAGCCGAGAACATTGTTAGCATCTAATTGCTTTCGTTAAAATGGGTTAGCAATAACCCATTTTGAATACTAGTTTGAAAGAAGTTTTGTTTTATTTGTTAGTACCGAGTTGTTTTAGTAATAATCCCACACGATATCCTCAAGTTAACTATTTTTTCCGGCTCAATCGCCTCTTTTCAGGCACACTTATATTAATTTTTTAGGATACATATTATGTCTAATACAACTACTGGTTCAGTAAAATGGTTTAACGAAG
>NZ_JACJFB010000061.1:0-457 GCF_014164325.1 Pseudoalteromonas sp. SG43-4
GAGCGCACTATTAAATTGTTATGTTCTAGGAAGAGAATGAATACTCATAGGATTATTTTAGGAGCTTTATTTTTCGTAATCGGAGCTTTATTTTTCATTATTGTCGGTATGACCTTTGTAAATAACGCAGCTTCTTTTGGCATCATCCAAGGGGTTATCACCCTAGTATTTGTTGCTAGCTTCTTCTTAATGTCCTTTGCAGGCTTCGGATTACTGCGTAATAAAGTTTGGGCTTATTTTCCTGCTCAAATTGCTGCGTACATAAATATTTTAAATATTCCAATTGGCACAGCTATGGCTATCTATTACATTTGGTTTCATCGCTCGTTTATTAAAGAACGAACATAACAAACGCATTAACACTCGCTGCGCTCGCTAGGGACAAATACACGTAGGCTCCCTGCGCTTCGCTCGGTATTTTAGCCTACGTATATTTGCCCGTTATGCGGGAAGTTAG
>NZ_JACJFB010000062.1:0-448 GCF_014164325.1 Pseudoalteromonas sp. SG43-4
AATACAGCAACCGCTACAGACACCGCCATTCACGATAAAACAGCCGTAACCAGCATTGATGTTGCAACAGGTGATGACGCTGTTATTAATACTGCAGAGCAAAGTAATGTAGTCGTAAGCGGTGTAATAGATGAAGCCGATGCAAATCAAACAGCCACCGTGGTATTTACCGATAAAGACGGTAAGAAAGTCACGGTCGAAAACGTCGCGATTAATAGCGCAGGTGAGTGGGCAATAAATGCCACTAATATTTCAGGCCTTGCTGATGGTGAAATTACAGCCAGTGTGAGCGCACTAGATGTTGAAGGCAATTTAGCCACAATCGAAACCAGCTTTACCAAAGACACTACAGTTGCAATAACAGTTGATATCAACGATACAAACGATGACGTAATTAACGGCAATGATGAAAACGTAAACGTTGAAATTACAGGTACCACAACGGGTG
>NZ_JACJFB010000063.1:0-430 GCF_014164325.1 Pseudoalteromonas sp. SG43-4
TAAAAAAGCCCGACTATTTCTAGTCGGGCTCTCTACAATTTGAAGCCTGGTAATGTCCTACTTTCACATAGCAAATGCTACACTATCATCGGCGCTGTTTCGTTTCACTACTGAGTTCGGCATGGGATCAGGTGGGTCCAAAACGCTATTGTCACCAAGCAAATTAGGTGCAAAGGATCAATGACAAGCACGTAGTGCTACCATTTTCTTTGCGCAAGGTGCCTCAATGTTAACGCTACGCGCTAAGAGTCACCTCTAAAATTTGGAAAATATCTGATAATATTTTTTAAGTCTTTTCAGTAATATCTACTTTAGTTATATTAACTTCTGTCAAACTGTCGCATAAAACGCGTTTGGCGTTGTATGGTTAAGCCTCACGGGTAATTAGTACAAGTTAGCTTAATGGCTCACACCACTTCCACATCTTGCC
>NZ_JACJFB010000064.1:0-421 GCF_014164325.1 Pseudoalteromonas sp. SG43-4
TCTACTTGTACTGGTGTTGAAATGTTCCGTAAGCTTCTTGACGAAGGTCGTGCTGGTGAGAACATTGGTGCACTTCTACGTGGTACTAAGCGTGAAGACGTTGAACGTGGTCAAGTACTAGCTAAGCCTGGTTCAATCAACCCACATACTACATTCACTTCAGAAGTATACGTACTTTCTAAAGATGAAGGTGGTCGTCATACTCCATTCTTCAAAGGTTACCGTCCACAGTTCTACTTCCGTACAACTGACGTAACTGGTGACGTACAGTTACCAGAAGGCGTAGAAATGGTAATGCCTGGTGATAACATCAAGATGACAGTAACTCTAATCGCACCAATCGCGATGGATGAAGGTCTTCGTTTTGCTATCCGTGAAGGTGGTCGTACTGTAGGTGCTGGTGTTGTAGCAACTATCGTAG
>NZ_JACJFB010000065.1:0-347 GCF_014164325.1 Pseudoalteromonas sp. SG43-4
AAATAACTGAAGAAATAAAAAATGCGGTACTAGCTCAGTTGGTAGAGCGCGACCTTGCCAAGGTCGAGGTCACGAGTTCGAGCCTCGTGTACCGCTCCAATTTCTAACCAAAAGAAATTGTAGTGTTGAATGAAAATATAATGCGGTACTAGCTCAGTTGGTAGAGCGCGACCTTGCCAAGGTCGAGGTCACGAGTTCGAGCCTCGTGTACCGCTCCAATTTCTAACCAAAAGAAATTGTAGTGATAGTAAATTTAGTTATGCGGTACTAGCTCAGTTGGTAGAGCGCGACCTTGCCAAGGTCGAGGTCACGAGTTCGAGCCTCGTGTACCGCTCCAATCTTTTTAT
>NZ_JACJFB010000066.1:0-334 GCF_014164325.1 Pseudoalteromonas sp. SG43-4
TTGACAAAAAAATAGGAAAGCGTAATATGCGCAGCCCTAGCGAGATAAAGTTCAACTTTATAATCGCAACGTTCTTTAACAATATAAAGCAATCATCTGTGTGGGCACTCGTACAGATTGAGTTCTAACAGCCAACCTACTTAGGTAGCGAGGCAAACAAATTAGAGTCTCAATTGAAAACTGAGTGACCAACAGAATAGTTATTTCGGTAATTATTCGGCACAGTCAATTCAATATCGAAAGATATTAAAAATTCAGAATTCATTGAGCTGTCGAAAGACATAAAACTTTTTAATTGAAGAGTTTGATCATGGCTCAGATTGAACGCTGGCGG
>NZ_JACJFB010000067.1:0-326 GCF_014164325.1 Pseudoalteromonas sp. SG43-4
TTCTTAAAAATAAATATTCTTTATCGGGCCATTAACCGCCTGAGAATAGAGTGTGTTTAATTTTGAGAGGTTTTTGTATCTCTTGCTCTTTAAAAATTTGGAAAAGCTGATAATAAAATTCTGATAGATACTTTGTATTTATCAAGAGTTTTCAAAAGTAAAAAAAGAATGGTAGCAGTACCATTCAGTGCCATTTAATTAACGTTTTACGTTGATTGATTGGTATCTACTTTAGTATTCAATATTAACTTCTGGCGAAGTTAAACTGTCACAAAACAAAGACCCGTTTGGGTTGTATGGTTAAGTGACTAAGCGTACACGGTGGA
>NZ_JACJFB010000068.1:0-324 GCF_014164325.1 Pseudoalteromonas sp. SG43-4
GACTCGAAAAATAAAGGGTGTATTATTCGCATCCCTTGAGACGCTAAAGCGACTCAAAACGTTCTTTAACAATATAAAGCAATCATCTGTGTGGGCACTCGTACAGATTGAGTTCTAACAGCCAAACTACTTAGGTAGCGAGGCAAACAAATTAGAGTCTCAATTGAAAACTGAGTGACCAACAGAATAGTTATTTCGATAATTATTCGGCACAGTCAATTCAATATCGAAAGATATTAAAAATTCAGAATTCATTGAGCTGTCGAAAGACATAAAACTTTTTAATTGAAGAGTTTGATCATGGCTCAGATTGAACGCTGGCGG
>NZ_JACJFB010000069.1:0-320 GCF_014164325.1 Pseudoalteromonas sp. SG43-4
ACAACGTTGATAGGCAAGATGTGGAAGTGGTGTGAGCCATTAAGCTAACTTGTACTAATTACCCGTGAGGCTTAACCATACAACGCCAAACGCGTTTTATGCGACAGTTTGACAGAAGTTAATATGACTAAAGTAGAAATTACTTAAAGAAAAACTTAAAAAATATTATCAGATATTTTCCAAATTCAGTTAATGCGCAGAAATACGTATTAACGCCCAAATTTGCTTGGTGACAATAGCGTTTTGGACCCACCTGACTCCATGCCGAACTCAGTAGTGAAACGAAACAGCGCCGATGATAGTGTAGCATTTGCTATGTG
>NZ_JACJFB010000006.1:0-115681 GCF_014164325.1 Pseudoalteromonas sp. SG43-4
AGCGCACAGGGCGTGCATCTGTGAAAGTGTTATGGCAAGGATGGCTTAAGTTACAAGCCATCCTGGAAGGCTACGATTTAGCAAAATCTCTTGAGTCAGACTTGTGATCAAGAGACAGCTTTTTAGTGCCTTTTTTTATTTATTTTTAATTTTTTAAAATTAATCTCTTGAAAACAATTTTACCGTCCATATATAGTTAAGTAGGACGCCTGATGGGTCCTAAATTAAACTTAAATAATTGAAATTTATATTATTAATTAAACTTTGCTTGAGCTTGTTCAATAGAAAAGCACATGCAAAATATCGCTTAAATATGAGGATATTATTATGCGTACAGTAGACTTATCACCACTTTATCGTTCATTTATCGGCTTCGAACATTTAGCATCACTTATGGATGCGGCAGCTAATACAGATAAGCAGCCAAGTTTTCCTCCTTACAACATAGAAGCACTCGATAAAGACAAATACAGAATCACTATGGCCGTTGCCGGTTTTAGCGATAACGAATTAACCATTGAGTCAGAAAATAACACATTAAAAGTTACAGGTACTAAAGCAAATAAAGATGAAAACGCAGAGCGTAAATTTATTCATCAAGGTATTGCTGAGCGTAACTTTGAACGTAAATTCCAGTTAGGAGATCATGTAAAAGTACTTGGCGCAGATTTAGCCAATGGCTTACTAAGTATTGACTTAGAACGTGAAATCCCTGAAGCGCTAAAACCACGTAAAATTGAAATTGGTAATAGCAATCTAATAGAAGGTAAATAATCTTCTAAAGTACATATTCCCCTGATTACTTAGCCGCCTCATTCGAGGCGGCTTTTTTGTTTACAGCGCTTCTAAATTATTAAGGTAGTAGGTTGCTTGTTGCAGCGTTTGTTCTTGGAGTGTTTTTTCTTGTTTATCCCAGTTTTTATATACCATACCAATACGAGGGTTCTTTTCTAGCCTGTCTCTGTGTTTATTCATGAAATGCCAGTACAGACTATTTAGCGGGCAAGCTTTATCACCTACTTTTTGTTTTACATCGTACTGACAGCTTTTGCAGTAATCGCTCATCTTATTAATGTAGTTACCGCTTGCAGCATAAGGTTTAGTCGCAATTATTCCATCATCGGCAAACTGGCTCATTCCTCGGGTGTTGGGCATCTCTACCCACTCTATGGCATCGATATAAACACCTAGGTACCAATTATCTACGTCATCAGGGTTTATTCCTGTAAGCATGCAAAAGTTTCCAATAACCATTAGGCGTTGAATATGGTGGGCATAAGCGGTTTCAAGGCTTTGTTTTAATGAGTGGCTTAGGCAATTCATTTTTGTAGAGCTGTTCCAAAAATAAGATGGTAGTGTGTTTTTGGCTTGTAGTTGATTTTTAACAGCGTAGTCGGGCATGTTAATCCAATAAATGGCACGTACATATTCTCTCCAACCTAATATTTGCCTAGTAAAGCCCTCTACTTGCGAGAGGGATATTTCACTGGGTCTTTGTTCGTATTCTCTTATTACACGTTTGATTACATATAACGGGTGGAGTATTTTTGCGTTTAGGGCAAACGATAATCGGCTATGGTACAAGCTGGTATTATTTTTACTTTGATCTGTCATCGCATCTTGAAAGTGACCAAAGCAACTAAGTAAATGCTCGCAAAAGTATTCTAGAGATTCAATAGCTTGTTTACGCGTTGTTGGCCACTCTAGTCTCTGATCGGCTATTTCGCCAAAGTAAACGATCTTGTGCTTATTTAAGCGAGAAATGATGCTCTTGACATTATTATTGAATAGCTTAGGTTTTGGTATACACGCTAAGTCAGCTTTGGAAAATTTATTACGATTATTACTGTCAAAATTCCATTTGCCACCGGTTGGCTTAGTATCATCAACTAATATATTAAACTGCTTACGCATAGCACGATAGAAGTGCTCCATTGTCACATGCTTGTTTTTTGTAAAGCGTGTTTTTATTTCGGTGAACGGTAATAAAAAATGTTCAGTATCTGTGGCAATTACATCAAATGAGCCATCACTTTTAAACTTAGCTAATTGAGACTTAAGCCTAAACTCATCAGGGTATTGATATTCAATAGTTCCGCATTGGTATTTATCAGCAATTCGCTTGAGTAATTCAATTAAATCTTTGTCGTCAGCGGTATCGTCAAGTGTTAAATGCAAAACATTAAAACCAGCCGTTTTTAATGCAGTCGCAAAGTTTTCCATAGCATTAAAAAAAGCACATAGTTTTTGAATGTGATGCTTAACGTAGTCGGTTTCTTGTTTTAATTCTGCGATGAGATAAAGCGTGTCGTCGTCTTTTTGTTTATACCATGAATGAGATGGGTTTAGCTGATCGCCTAATATTAATCTAAGTGTTTTATGATAGGTCATAGTAAAGCCAAATTTTTTTATACGGGCATAGTTAATTAAACGATCGTTTTAATATTTTATAACAAGTAAATAGGAGTAATTAAGTGCATAACGACAATAGTTTGCTGTTTTTAATGCTGGGGATTAGTTGTTTCTTGAGTTTAATAATGGATTAGTAAAACGAATAGAAGCGTTAAATAACACAATACAGTGTGCTGTTAGCAATAGGGCAAAAAAGTTTAACCGCATATCAAGGCGTTTTTGACCATGGTGTTAAAATGAGTCTAATTAAGGGGAGATTAAGTAAATTAAGTCACCCCCCCAAAATTGAATATCTAAATTTTATTACTTTGCTTTTGCTGCATTCTTTGTTGTAACGAAACCACATTGGTAACGTTGAAAAGAACATTGCTTGCAAAGCTTTCAAAGTATCTAAGCGCTTTTTTCCAAGCGAGCTGACTCTCAGTAGTAAAATGTTTACCAAGGTGCTCTTCAAGGGTTTCGTAAAAAGCGTTAGATAAAAGGGCAATGTCACTGTGTGAAGCGCCGCTTTTTTTTAGATACATTAAATGGTGAGCTAAAAAAGGAGCTACCGATGCTGGTTTATCTAAATGCTTAACAATTCGTTCTAATACGCAAAAGAGGGTAAAGCTCTTTTCGTTAAACTGTAAGGCCGTCGGGTAATTCATCTCAATACTAGATTGGGCTAATTTACTATGAAATTTAGCCGTAAACGCATGAAAGTTAGGCTTAATAATTGTTAAGTTATTTAATAATGCTGATTGTTGTTGATTCATTTTTATCTCGTTGCAGTGAGTAATAACTATTATTATCAAGTAGGAATAATGTTGATTATAGCGGGCAGTTCAAATTCTGCACGTTTTTTTAGTGTGAAAGTATGGCTTTTTGTTATATCTATTTACTTTCTGGTAATTAGTGAGCCTTTAAAACGTATTTTAAGAGTTATTAAACTTCAGTTTATCTGATTTTTATCCTGAAATAATAAGCTACTACATTTTATGGCTCAAGTATGGGAATTTTATAAAGTTGGCTGATTACTTATGTTACTTACATATACATTAAATTAGCATCTTGACGAATTGCAAATTTTATAAACTAATTGCGTATTATAGTTGCTAATTATCCTGTACATCCTTATAATAGCGGCCATTGTTTAGTGTGTTGTATAACAGCTAACAGCGATATTAAATTTAAGGTTTGATATCTATTGGCGCGGGATGGAGCAGTCTGGTAGCTCGTCGGGCTCATAACCCGAAGGTCGTCGGTTCAAATCCGGCTCCCGCAACCAATTCTACTAGTAGGTATTACCTTACTAATTTATATCGCGCATTCTAAGTAATGCGCGTTTTGCGTTTTAGGCTATGTAGTTTAATTAGGTCAGTTTACTGACTCGCAACCAAGCTTGGCCCTCGGCCACACAGTTTTATGCTTTATTGGTGTGACGCCCCGCTTGGTTCGGGGCGTTGTTGTATCTGCACCTTACGATTTGTGGCAATTGCTATCAAATTAAAATTTAAACTCAGTATTTTAGGGCTATAAGCCCTTTTTTTGTTTGTATGGAGGATTTTCGTGACAAAACTTGAACAAGATTTAGTAACCATGTTAACGCCTGCGGTAGAAATGTTAGGCTTTGAGTTGCATGGTCTTGAATTTGTACAAGCGGGTCGCCATTCTACCTTAAGAGTATATATTGCTCATGAGGATGGGATCTCAGTTGATAACTGTGCGGATGCCAGTCGCCAAATTAGTGCGATTTTAGACGTCGAAGACCCAATTACAAATGAATATGATTTGGAAGTATCGTCTCCTGGTGTTGATCGTCTATTATTCAAACAAGATCACTACGAGCAGGCGCAAGGAGAGGAAGTACGCGTGCGTACTAAACTTCCACAGGATGGTCGTCGTAATTTTAAAGGCGACTTAGTAGCAGTTAGCAGCGATATGATCACACTATCTAGCGATGGTGCGGAGCATCTGATCATGCTTAGTAACATCGAACGTGCGAATTTAATCGCGAAGTTTTAAATTCGAGTGCGAAGGAATAGGGCAAGCGAGGCATTACCCATGGCAAAAGAGATATTATTGGTTGCTGAAGCCGTTTCCAATGAGAAAGCGGTTCCAAAAGAAAAGATTTTTGAAGCTCTAGAGTTCGCTCTAGCGACAGCGACAAAGAAAAAACACGATGGCGAAATTGAAGTACGTGTAGCAATTGACCGTAAAACCGGTGATTACGATACGTTCCGTCGCTGGCAAATTGCCGCTGTATTAGAAGATGGTTCATTAGAGAACCCATACAGCGAAATCACTCTAGAAGCAGCACAGGTTGAAGAACCTGATTTGCAAATGGGTGATTATGTTGAAGAGCAAATCGACTCAATCAAATTTGACCGTATTACAACACAAATGGCTAAGCAAGTTATCGTACAAAAAGTACGTGAAGCTGAGCGCGCTTTAGTTGTTGAAGCATATAAAGATCAAGAAGGCGAGCTGGTAACGGGTGTTGTTAAAAAAGCAACTCGCGATGCAATCGTACTTGATTTAGGTAACAACGCAGAAGCGGTAATTTACCGTGATGACATGTTGCCACGTGAAAACTTCCGCCCGGGTGATCGAATCCGTGGTCTTTTATATGAAGTTAAACCTGAAGCACGCGGTGCACAATTATTTGTAACGCGCTCTAAACCTGAAATGCTAATGGAATTATTCCGCATTGAGGTGCCAGAAATTGGCGAAGAGATGATTGAGTTACGTGCAGCTGCACGTGATCCAGGTTCACGCGCTAAAATTGCTGTTAAATCTAACGACAAACGCATTGATCCAATTGGTGCATGTGTTGGTATGCGTGGCGCACGAGTTCAAGCTGTATCGTCTGAGCTTGGTGGTGAACGTGTTGATATCGTACTTTACGATGACAACCCAGCACAATTTGTTATCAATGCAATGGCGCCAGCAGAAGTTGCTTCAATCGTAATGGATGAAGACACTCACTCAATGGATATCGCTGTAGAAGCCGATAACCTAGCACAAGCAATTGGTCGTAATGGTCAGAATGTTCGTTTAGCAAGCCAATTAACTGGCTGGGAACTAAACGTAATGACTGTTGAAGACATGCGTACCAAAAATGAAGCTGAATCTGATAAGTTACTTAACTTATTCACTGAAAATTTAGATATAGATGATGAGTTTGCATCATTACTTATTAACGAAGGTTTCTCGACACTTGAAGAAGTGGCGTATGTACCTGCGTCTGAATTTTTAGAAATTGATGGTCTTGATGAAGAGACTGTAGATTTATTGCGTTCACGCGCAAAAGATGCATTGACAACTAAAGCACTTAAAACGGAAGAAAGCTTAGATGGCGCAGAGCCAGCTGAAGACTTACTTGCGCTTGAAGGCTTAGAGCGTCACTTAGCATTTGTTATGGCAAGCAAAGGTGTTGTTACACTTGAAGACTTGGCAGAGCAAGGTATTGACGAATTAGTTGATATCACAGAACTTTCATCTGAAAAAGCGGGTGAACTGATTATGGCTGCACGAAACATTTGTTGGTTTGCAGACGAGTAATTTATTAACGGAGGTATTACACACTATGGCAGAAGTAAATGTTGAAAAACTAGCCGGCGATATAGGTACAACTGTTGATAAATTGCTACAGCAGTTTTCACAAGCAGGTATCACTAAGCAAGCAACTGATAACGTAACAGAAGCTGAAAAAGCAACGTTACTTGATCATTTAAGCAAGCATCATGGTGGTACAGGTTCAGATGGCCCAGCGCGTATGACTTTACAACGTAAGAGCAAAAGCACATTAAGTGTGACTGGTTCTACGGGTAAAGCTAAAGATGTTCAAGTTGAAGTTCGTAAAACACGTACCTACGTGAAGAAAAGCGCAATGGAGCAAGAACAAGAGCAAGCACGCTTAGCCGCTGAAGAAAAAGCCCGTCTTGAACAGCAACAAAAAGCTGAACAAGAAGCCGCAGAATTAAAAGCGAAACAAGAGGCAGAACGTAAAGCGAAAGAAGAAGCTGACCGTAAAGCTAAAGAAGAAGCTAAACGCAAAGCTGATGCAGAGCGTAAAGCGAAACAAAAGCAGATGACCCCAGAGCAAAGTGCTAAGTCTGAGAAAGATCGCATAGAAGCTGAGCGTCTGCAAAAAGAAGCAGAAGAGGCCGCATTGAAGAAAGCTGAAGAAGAAGCGAAACGTCAAGCAGAAGAGGCAAGAAAGCTAGCTGAAGAGAATTCAGCACGCTGGAAGAAAGAAGAGGAAGAACGTAAGAAACGCGAAGAAACAGCGGATCACCATCTTACGACTTCAACTTATGCACGTGAAGCAGAAGATGTTGCCGATGCTCGTGATGAGCAAGGCACTCGCCGTGCTAAGAAAAAGAAAAAAGCGCCAGCAAAAGATAAATTTGCAGCGTCAAGAGGCCGTAACAAGTCTAAATTAAAAGCACCAGCATCGCTGCAGCATGGTTTCCAAAAACCAACTGTTGATGTTAAAAATGAAGTGCGTATTAGCGAAACAATTACAGTAGCTGAGCTTGCATCACGCATGGCTGTTAAAGGCGCTGAAGTTGTTAAAACAATGATGAAAATGGGTGACATGGTTACTATTAACCAAGTGATCGACCAAGAAGCTGCACAACTAGTTGCAGAAGAAATGGGTCACAAGGTTATCATTGTTAAAGAAAACGAATTAGAGCAAACAGTACTTAACGACCGCCATGAAGATGGTAAGTCAGAGCCTCGTGCTCCAGTAGTAACTGTAATGGGTCACGTTGACCATGGTAAAACATCGACTCTAGATTACATTCGTTCTGCGAAGGTTGCTTCTGGCGAAGCCGGTGGTATTACACAGCATATTGGTGCATACCATGTTGATGTAAACGGCAATATGATTACCTTCTTAGATACTCCAGGACATGCTGCATTTACATCAATGCGTGCTCGTGGTGCTAAAGCGACAGATATCGTAATCTTAGTGGTTGCAGCAGATGATGGTGTTATGCCACAAACTAAAGAAGCGGTACAGCACGCACGTGCAGCTGGCGTTCCTTTAATCATTGCTGTAAACAAAATGGATAAAGAAGGCGCAGATCCAGATCGCGTTAAAAACGAACTAGCTCAGCTAGACGTTATCCCTGAAGAATGGGGCGGCGATACGCAGTACGTTCATATCTCAGCTAAAACTGGTCTAGGTATTGATGACCTTCTTGAAGCCGTACTTATGCAATCTGAGCTTTTAGAGCTTTCTGCCCCTACCGAAGGTATGGCTGCAGGTGTTGTTATTGAATCTCGTCTTGATAAAGGCCGCGGTCCAGTTGCATCAGTACTTGTTCAATCTGGTACGCTTAACCAAGGTGACATTGTATTATGTGGTCTTGAGTATGGCCGTGTTCGTGCAATGCGCGATGAAAACGGTAAAGACATCAAGTCGGCAGGTCCATCTATTCCAGTGGAAATTTTAGGTCTTTCTGGTATTCCTGCTGCGGGCGACGAAGCAACTGTAGTTAAAGATGAGCGTAAAGCGCGTGAAGTTGCTTTATACCGTCAAGGTAAGTTCCGCGATGTTAAACTAGCACGTCAACAAAAAGCTAAACTTGAAAACATGTTTACTAACATGACTGAAGGTGATGTTTCTGAAGTTAACGTGGTACTTAAAGCAGACGTTCAAGGTTCTATCGAAGCAATCTCTGATTCACTAACTAAACTTTCTACTGATGAAGTAAAAGTGAAGATTGTAGGCTCTGGTGTTGGTGGTATTACTGAGACTGATGCGACACTAGCTGCAGCGTCTAACGCAATTGTAGTTGGCTTTAACGTTCGTGCTGATGCTTCTGCTCGTAAAGTGATTGATACTGAAAACTTAGACCTTCGTTATTACAGCGTAATTTATGCCTTAATCGAAGAAGTTAAGCAAGCAATGTCAGGCATGCTTGCACCTGAGTTTAAACAAGAAATCATTGGTCTTGCGCAAGTTCGTGACGTATTCAAGTCTCCAAAAATTGGCGCAATTGCTGGTTGTATGGTTACTGAAGGTGTTATTAAACGTAGCGCTCCAATCCGTGTACTACGTGAAAACGTGGTTATCTATGAAGGTGAACTTGAGTCACTTCGTCGCTTTAAAGACGATGTTGCTGATGTTCGTAACGGCATGGAATGTGGTATCGGCGTTAAGAACTACAATGACGTACGTGTTGGTGACCAAATCGAAGTATTTGAAACAGTTGAAGTACAACGTACTCTTTAATTGTTAGCTCGCTAAACTAATAAATGGGGGCTTAGCCCCCATTTGTGTATCCATTATTTAATTAGCTTATTATTAAATTTCAATAAGTTATGATTTTAGGACAAATGCAATGAGAGAATTTTCTCGCACTGATCGTGTTGCACAGCAAATCCAAAAAGAAATTGCTGTAATTTTACAACGCGAAATTAAAGATCCACGCTTAGGTATGGTGACAGTGTCAGCGGTAGAAGTATCGCGTGATTTATCTTATGCCAAAATTTTCATCACTGTGTTTAACACACAAGATGAAGATGCAGCTAAGCAAAGCGCTAAAGTACTTAACGAAGCAACGGGTTATATTCGCTCGTTACTTGGTAAGCGTATTCGTGCTCGTATAATGCCTGAGTTAAAGTTTGTAGTTGATAATTCACTGATGGAAGGTATGCGTATTTCTAATTTAGTGGATTCTATTATCCGCGAAGATAACGCAAAGCATGTCGATGAAGATGTAGAAAGTGTTGATGCTGATATTTCAGATAGTGAACAAAGTACTAAGCACGTAGAAGATACAGATAGCGAAGAAGGCACTGATACAGATGGCAAAGCGCAGTAAAGGCCGTGCAGTTGACGGTATTTTGTTGTTAAACAAACCGCAAGGCATTTCATCAAATAAAGCTCTGCAGCAAGCGAAAGGTGTTTATTTTGCACAAAAAGCTGGCCACACTGGGGCTTTAGACCCGCTTGCTACAGGTATGCTGCCAATTTGTTTTGGTGAGGCGACTAAGTTTACGCAGTTTTTACTCGATACAGATAAAACCTATATCGTTCGTGCAAAACTGGGTGAGCGTACAACAACATCAGATTCTGATGGCGAAATCGTAAGCACGAAAGATGTGAATGTGACGCGTGAGCAGTTAACAAAAGAAATTGCAGCTTTTGTTGGAGAGTCAGATCAATATCCATCAATGTACTCAGCACTTAAGTATCAAGGTAGACCATTATATAAGTACGCACGAGAGGGTATTGAAGTCCCTCGTAAATGCAGAAAAATAAATGTGTTTAGCTTATCGTTTGACGAATTTGATGAACAAAACAACGTATTACAAATGACGGCTCATGTATCAAAAGGGACGTATATTCGTACAATCGTTGATGATTTGGGCGAAAACCTAGGGTGTGGCGCACACGTTATAATGCTTCACAGAACTGCTGTTGGTCAGTATCCGGCAGATAAAATGGTTTCGCTTGATGAAATTGAAGCGTTGCTTGCTAAAGCGAAAGCAGAAGAGCTTGCGCCTTCTACTTATTTAGACTCGTTGTTATTACCTATAGACACTGCTTTAACTGATTTACCTGTTATTGAAATTTCGAAAGAGCAGGGCAAAGTATTTAGTCATGGGCAAGCAGTCGAGTTACCTGAAGCTTTACCTGAGGGGGCAATTAAAGTTGTTGCGGATGGTGTGTTTATTGGTACTGGCGAGCGCAACTCAAGTGGCCATTTAAAGGTTAAACGTGGTCTTGCTAGCCAGCAAGATGATTACGTAAAGCCTGAATAAGCAATTAGTGTGCCCAGCAGTGGCTTATTAGTTGTAGATGGGAATAATTAACTTGTAGTTATTCCCACAGTTGGTAGAATACGCCGGCTTAATCGTTTTGGCTGAATTAGTGATCGGCTAAGACACCTTTTAAATTTAATTTTTGGAGTTACTATGTCACTAAGCAATCAAGAAAAAATCGATATCATTGCTAAATTTGCACGTGCAGAAGGCGATACAGGTTCATCAGAAGTACAAGTAGCATTACTTACTTATGATATCAACAAGCTTCAAGGTCACTTTGCTGATCACAAGCATGACTTCCACTCACGTCGTGGTCTGCTTCGTAAAGTAAGCACTCGCCGTAAACTACTTGATTACCTTAAAGGTAAAGATATCACTAGTTATACTGCACTAATCAAAGAACTTGGCCTACGTCGTTAAGAACTAGATTATAGAAATGGGAGCTTTTTAGCTCCTTTTTTTGTGCCTAAAATTTGTGTTTGAAAATAAAACAAATTTATAAACTTATTGAATTATATTGTAAAACTCCTATTTCATAGCTTATCAAGCATCGTTGTATTTACCCACTCATTAGCCCAGCTTAAATCTAGTAGCTAGTGTGTGTTGACCTTTCGTGATTAATTTTGCAGCTGTATGTTTGGTCTTTAGGCAAGGCAGCGCCTATGTAGTGTGGTTATTCCCCATAAATAGACGATAACGCAGCATAAATGCCAAACATGCGCTGCCTTGCGGGTTCATCCTAGGGGCGATTAACTCTTTGTTGCTCGATTTTTACTTAGCCCACTAGGTTACAAATCTCGCGCCGTGATTAAATCGCCCCTAGATTGAACAAATTTCAATCCACAAAGATCAACACACCCTAGACTCGCATTTTGAAGTAGCTTTGGTATATACTATGCGCGTAGGTAAAAAGGTTTATCTGCAATTATTCACATCATTGCCAATTGTAGTACTTAATTGATTTCCAACTGAATACAATTATGTACTGTAATTGGTACTTTGATGACAACTTATTAGAATACATTTAAGGAATATTTTAAGTGCAAGCAATTATTAAAGAATTCAAACTAGGTCAACATACAGTGACTCTAGAAACTGGTGCAATCGCTCGTCAAGCAGACGGCGCTGTACTTGCAAGCATTGGCGACACTTCAGTTTTAGTAACTGTTGTTGGTAAGCGTGAAGCACAACCTGGTCAAGACTTTTTCCCACTAACAGTTAACTACCAAGAGCGTATGTACGCTGCTGGTCGTATCCCTGGTGGTTTCTTAAAGCGTGAAGGTCGTCCTAACGATGGCGAAACTCTTATTGCACGTCTTATTGACCGTCCAATTCGTCCACTTTTCCCAAGCGGCTTTGTAAACGAAGTACAAGTTATTGCTACTGTTGTTTCTGTTAACCCTGAAATCCAACCTGATATGGTTGCGATGATTGGTACTTCAGCAGCACTTGCTATCTCTGGTATCCCATTCAGTGGTCCAATTGGTGCATCTCGCGTTGGTTACATCAACGGCGAATACGTACTTAACCCTACATTAAAAGAGCTTGAAGAAAGCCAACTTGATTTAGTGGTAGCCGGTACTGATAAAGCGGTACTTATGGTTGAATCAGAAGCTAACGTACTTGCAGAAGACGTAATGCTTGGCGCTGTTGTATATGGTCATGAGCAATCTCAAGCGATCATTACTGCAATCGAAGAATTTAAAGCGCAAGCAGGCAAGCCTACTTGGGATTGGACTGCACCTGAGAAAGATGTTGCACTAGAAGATAAAGTAGCAACTATTGCTGCTGAAAAAGTAGGCGCAGCTTACTTAATCACTGATAAAGTAGCGCGTAAAGAAGCTCTTGGTGAAGCTAAAGATGAAGTTGTTGCAGTATTAACAGCTGAACTTGCTGAAGGCGAGTCTTTAGACAAGCAAGAAATTGGCAAAATCTTCGGTTCACTTGAGAAGAAAATCGTTCGTGGCCGTATAGCTGCTGGCGAAAAACGTATCGATGGTCGTGAACCAGATATGATTCGTGCACTAGACGTAATGACTGGCGTATTACCGCGTACTCACGGTTCTGCTATCTTTACACGTGGTGAAACTCAAGCGTTAGTAACAGCGACACTTGGTACAGAACGTGATTCACAGTTAATCGACGATTTAACTGGTACTCATAAAAACCACTTTATGCTTAACTACAACTTCCCTCCATTCTGTGTAGGTGAAACTGGTTTTGTTGGTTCTCCTAAGCGTCGTGAAATAGGTCATGGTAACCTTGCTAAGCGTGGCATTTCAGCTGTAATGCCTACACTTACTGAGTTCCCTTACTCAATCCGTGTAGTATCTGAAATTACTGAATCAAACGGTTCTTCTTCAATGGCGTCTGTTTGTGGTACTTCTCTAGCACTTATGAACGCGGGTGTACCAATTAAAGCATCTGTTGCTGGTATTGCGATGGGTCTAGTTAAAGAAGACGATAAATTCGTTGTTCTTTCTGACATTTTAGGTGATGAAGATCACTTAGGTGACATGGACTTTAAAGTTGCCGGTACTGCTGCAGGTATTACTGCACTTCAAATGGATATCAAAATCGAAGGTATCACTCAAGAAATCATGCAAATTGCGCTTAAACAAGCAAAAGCTGCACGTTTACATATCTTAGAAGTGATGGATGAAGCGATTTCTGCTCCTTCTGAAGAGCTATCAATGTTTGCTCCTCGCATATACACAATGAAAATCCCACAGAAGAAAATCGCTGAAGTTATTGGTAAAGGTGGCGCAACTATTCGTCAGCTTACTGAAGAAACTGGTACCACGATTGAAATCGGTGACGACGGTACAATTAAAATTGCCGCTACAGATGGCGAAAGTGCAGCTAATGCAATTAGCCGTATTGAGCAATTAACAGCTGAACTTGAAGTAGGTACTATCTACGAAGGTAAAGTTGTACGTATCGTAGACTTCGGTGCGTTTGTAAACATTCTTCCTGGTAAAGATGGTCTAGTACACATTTCTCAAATTAGTACTGAGCGCGTTAATAACGTGGCTGATCACCTTTCTGAAGGTCAAGAAGTTAAAGTTAAAGTACTAGAAGTAGATCGCCAAGGCCGTGTACGTCTAAGTATTAAAGAAGCAATGGAATCAGCAGCACCTGCAGCTGACGCGCCAACTGACGCGTAATTGCTAACTTATTAATCTAGTTATATTAGCTAGATAGTAAAAAAGGGGCTGTTTAGCCCCTTTTTTTATGCTTTAATGAAACCTTATTGGACAAGGTCTGTCTTATATTAATCGCGATATATCTTGGTATTAAGGATTTTAATGATACTCAAACATTTAGCTTTGGCATCTTTTGCTATTTTGTCTTTAAGCGCTTGCCAAACTACAACAGAATCAGAACCAACCCCGATTGTTAATGTGCCATTTACTGCACCTTTAGCTTCTGACTTTAGAAGTGAAATTGCTATTGCACGCTACTCAGAGCTATTAAATAGAGCCGACTTAAGCGAAGAACAACAAGCTAAGCTTTATTACGACCGTGGTGTACTTTTTGATAGTCTAGGCATGACAACTCTTTCGCGTATTGATTTTAATCGCGCAGTAAAGCTTAAGCCTGATTTAGCTGAAGTGTATAATTTTTTAGGTATTCAACATACGCTTATGCAGCAGTATGAAAAAGCCTATGAGTTTTTCGATTCTGCCCTAGAACTTGATGAAGAGCATGAATACGCCTATTTAAATCGTGGTATCGCACTGTATTACGGCGACAGAGCAGGCCTTGCTAAAAATGATTTTAATGAATTTTTAGCTCGCTCTCCAAAAGATCCGTACCGAGTTTTATGGGTTTATTTAGCACAAGCACAAGAGGATAAAGCCGTTGCGCTTGATGCACTTAAACAAAATGCCACTGCGCTTGATGAATCACAATGGGCGTACCAGTTAATTTCTCTTTATACGGGGGATATGAGTGAACATGCATTTTTATCTGGCATTAGTGATGGTGTTAGAACTGAGCAAGAATATGCGCAGCGTTTATGCGAAGCTTATTTTTATTTAGCTAAAATGCATCAAGCAGCAGGTGAGCTGTATTTAGCATCAGACTACTTTAGGCTTGCGCTAGCAACTAATGTACACGAGTTTATTGAGTACAAATATGCGCGTTTAGAGCTTGAGTTGATGCAAGGTGTTGACGCAAGTTAAGCGTTTTAAATTAATAGGTGTATTACTATGTTGTTTGTTAATTACAGGCTCGAGTAATCACCTAGGCGCTATTGGCTTTTGGCATGTTTTAAACGCAAAAGCTAATGTGCTACAAAGTTATTGGAAATCACCTGGTTATTTTTCTGATCATTTAGAGCAGTTACCAAATACCTCTTTAGCTATACTAGCCCGCAGTAAAATTTCTTCAGCCCAATATATGTATTCTCTTAAGCTTATTAAAAACAGTCAGAGCGATACTGCAAAACAATTTTGGCTCAGAGCATTAAATGATTTAACAATCCCAGAGCGTAAAATATTAGCAGCAAAGTTACTTGAGCACTCACGTTGGAGCGATTTAAAGTTACTAGCTAGTAAAAAAAAATTACCAGCTGGGGATGTGCTAAATCATCTAAAGCTTCAGTTAAAAACACCACAGAGTAAAGTATCTAGTGAGTTTATCCACGCTCTCGGTTTTTCATCTTTAATAAATATAGGTAAACCTAATAAGCAATGTATGTTTAACGTGCTGACTATGAGCGATCATCGTAGTGGCTTATATAAACTCACCGAGTTTATTAATGCTTATAATAAACAGCCAGAGCCCCGTGAAAATATATTTTGCTTTTCAAAACCTGTTTACGTTGCAGGTATGCTTGAGTGTAAAAGTAGCACTAATCAAATAGCAAAGTGTGACTGGCAATCAGCTAAACTAAATAACCAGCTTCCTAACAATTTTGATTTTATAGTAATGATGCCAAAAGATGGAACGGCTAATGTTACTAAAGGAACAATGCTAATAAACTCAAAAGCAAAATACAGTGTGTTTTTGCATGAGTTGATGCATTTTAACGGTTTTGAAGATGAATATGCTTTGCCTAAAACTAAACAAGCATGGTTGTGTGCAAAAACAGGTTTTGTGGCACCTAATTTATTTATTTCTCATGATGAGTCGCCCCCAATAGGCTGGCATAAAGCAAAGAGTTGCCAGATAGGTGGTGTTGCATATAAACCTAGTGAAAATTGGTCTATTATGCAATATCAGCAGTTAGGGCTCTCGGCGCAGTATAGAGAGATTTGGTTGAAGCATTTAGATATGACCAATGGTAATTCTTATCGCCACTCCAGCGCGCTTACATTTGCAAATAAGGCCATATTAAATTAACAATTATCACTATTAATTAATTGTTTTTGTAGGCTTAATAAATTGTTAGTTCATGTTTAAAAAACACCCATACAGAACCGCTTTTTATAGACAAAATCAGTGTTTTTCAGTATAACTATAGTCATTAATGTCGTTTAAAAACAGGCAGTAAAAGCATCCCTTAGTATTAAAAAGAGATGCCCTGATAAACTTATGATTATAAAAGGCCCTACATTATGACTTTGCTCTGGATACCCTTGTTATCCTTAATTGGCAGTGTTATTTCTGCATGCACAGGTAAGTTATCCCGCAATTTAAGCACTAGTTTAACGGCTCTTGCGCCTTTAACGGCTTTGGGAATAACTTTATACCATGCACCTGCAGTTTTAGCGGGCGAAACCATTCGTTACTCTTTCGCTTGGATCCCGTCAATAGGGCTCGACCTATCTCTGCGGTTAGACGGCCTCAGTTTATTGTTTATGTTTATGATTTTAGGCATAGGCTTGCTCGTTATCCTCTACACGCGTTACTACCTCAGTGCCAACGACTCAATGGCTAAGTTATATAGTTATTTAATGCTGTTTATGACCGCAATGCTTGGCATTGTTATGTCTAACAATGTTATTCAGCTGTGGTTGTTTTGGGAATTAACGAGCATCAGCTCATTTTTATTAATTAGTTTTTGGTGGCATAAGTCTGAAGCGCGAAAGGGTGCTCGTATGGCTCTTGCTGTAACAGGCGCGGGCGGCTTAGCGTTACTTGCAGGCTTAATGCTATTAGGTGATATTGTTGGTAGTTATGACCTAGATGTTATCCTAGCGAGTAAAGCGATAATTCAATCTCACGATTTATACGAAGTAGCATTAGTATTGGTGCTATTGGGTGCGTTTACTAAATCGGCACAATTTCCATTTCATTTTTGGCTTCCTCATGCAATGGCAGCGCCTACGCCAGTGAGCGCGTATTTACATTCTGCAACCATGGTAAAAGCCGGTATATTTTTATTAGCACGTTTTCATCCTGCTTTAGCTGGCACCGATACGTGGTTCTTACTTGTTGGGTTAACAGGTTTAGCTACGCTGTTGTTTGGTGCTTACATAGCATTATTCAAACACGATTTAAAAGGATTGTTAGCTTACTCAACAATAAGCCATTTGGGTTTAATAACGCTATTACTCGGGCTTGATACTGAGCTTGCGACTGTTGCTGCTATATTTCATATAATTAACCATGCAACGTTTAAAGCGTCGTTATTTATGGCCGTTGGTATTATCGATCATGAAACAGGCACGCGCGATATGCGTAAATTAAATGGTATGTGGCGATACTTACCATACACTGCAACGCTTGCAATGGTCGCGGCGGCTGCTATGGCAGGGGTTCCATTACTTAATGGTTTCTTGTCTAAAGAGATGTTTTTCGCAGAAACGCTGCATCAGCAAGTGCTTGGTTCTATGTCGTGGTTAATTCCAGTACTGGCAACGGTTGCAGGCGCATTAGCTGTTGCGTACTCCGCACGCTTTATTCATGACGTGTTCTTTAATGGTGAGCCAATCGATTTACCTCGCACGCCGCACGAACCGCCACGTTATATGCGTGTACCAATAGAAATATTAGTTGTGATTTGTTTACTAGTGGGTATGTTCCCACACTTTACAATTGATGGCATTTTATCTGCGGCGTCTTTAGCTGTACTTGGAAAAGAAATGCCAGTTTACGAATTGGCTATTTGGCACGGGTTTAACTTGCCTCTATTAATGAGTGCAATGGCGATTGCTGGCGGTTTATTTATTTATATTAATCGTAAATATCTATTTCAGTTTCAAGCGTCATTACCACCTTTAAATGCTAAAAAAACCTTTGAACGTGTAATTTTAAGTGTTGTTGCTTGGTGTCAGTCAAAGGTAAGCAGTATCGAAAATGGATCGCTGCAGCGCTACCTAGTAATTATGTTAGCGGTAGTCTTACTGTGTGCCGGTTGGCCATTATTTGAAATGCAACAACTTGCTGGCAGCATGCCACTTACCCCTGTTGATGTGCACAATGCAATTGGTGCGGGCTTATTGATTATTGGTGCTCTTGCTACCGTTATTTGGCATCGCTCTCGAATGGTATCGTTGTTAATGCTCTCAATCGTAGGGTTAATGGTATCGGTTGTATTCACACGCTTTTCTGCTCCTGATTTAGCACTTACACAGTTAACTGTTGAGGTTGTTACTATTATTTTACTTATGCTGGCATTGTTTTTCTTGCCCCAGCATACGCCAAAAGAATCAAGTTCATTACGCGTACTTCGAGATTTAGGAATTGCCTCTACGTTAGGTGTAGTTATAGCGAGTATCTGTTATGCATTACTTACACGTCCATTAGATTCAATCTCAGACTTCTTTATTGCTAACGCTAAAATTGGTGGCGGTGGTACTAATGTAGTTAACGTTATTTTAGTCGACTTTAGGGGCTTTGATACGCTTGGTGAAATTACCGTATTAGGCATTGCCGCATTAGGTATATTTAAAGTACTTTCTCGAATCCCATTATTTATGCCAGCAAGTGACAGCGAAGGGCGCCCATGGGCACGAGAGCGCCATCCAATCTTACTGGCGAGTATTTCACAAAGTTTATTACCGCTTGCGTTATTGGTTTCTGCATATATTTTCTTACGCGGACATAACTTACCTGGCGGTGGCTTTATTGCTGGACTGGTAACGTCAATCGCGTTTATTTTGCAATACATGGCGCATGGTACAGCATGGATAAACGGACGTTTTGATGTTAATTATCGTAAAATCATAGCTTCAGGCATTGGTATTTCACTGTTCACTGGTGTGGGTAGCTGGTTCTTTGATAAGCCATTTTTAACAACTTGGTTTGACTACTTTGATATTCCGTTTGTCGGTAAAACAGAGCTTGCCAGCGCGATTGCATTTGACCTAGGTGTTTACTTAACGGTTGTAGGCGCTACGCTAATGATTTTGGCAAGCTTAGGTAATATGACGGCAGATACCCAGAAAAAAGAGGTAAATATTTAATGGAATTATTGTACGCATCTTGCGTTGGAGTATTGGTCAGTTGCGGTGTGTTTTTACTGCTAAGAGCTCGTACGTTCCCTGTAGTACTTGGGCTTACTATGATTTCATATGCTGTTAACTTATTTTTGTTTTCAGCAGGTCGTCTTACTATTAATAAAGCGGTAGTGCTTGGTACTGGTACAGAATACGCCGATCCTCTACCTCAAGCTTTAGTGCTTACAGCTATTGTTATTGGTTTTGCGATGACCGCATTCGTGGTTATTTTGGCAATACGTGGACGCGCCGATTTAGGTAGCGACCATGTTGATGGTTATGTGCCCAACACCTCTGCAGATAATAAGGAGCAAAAATGATCCAACATTTAGCTTCGCTCCCTATTTTATTACCTATGCTGACGGCTGTTATTTTATTGCTGCCACCATGTGGTAAAAGCGTTAAAATTCGCCGCTTAGTTTCAATTGTAATGGCAATAGCTACTTTTGCCATTAGTGTGCTTTTACTTGTACATGTTAATAATACAGGTATTAACGTTTACGCTATTGGTAATTGGTCTGCACCATTTGGAATAGTCTTAGTAGCCGATATGTTGTCTACCTTATTGGTTACGTTAACTTCATTTTTAGGTTTGGGCGCTATTTTATATGGTAGTGCTGGCGATGATGAAAAAGGCAGCTTTTATCACCCACTTGTTCACTTTTTGATATTAGGTGTAAATGGCGCGTTTTTAACTGGCGATTTATTTAACCTATTTGTATTTTTTGAAGTGCTACTGATTGCATCTTATGCATTGTTAATGCACGCAGGTGATAAACAAAATACTCGCGCGGCATTGCAATATGTAATATTGAATTTAGTTGGCTCAAGCGTATTTTTAATTGGTTTGGGTATTTTGTACGGTGTGCTTGGTACGCTTAATATTGCAGACATGACGCAAAAGGTATCACTACTTACAGGTGATGATGTATATCTAGCAAAAGCAGGCGGCTTACTGCTATTAATAGTATTTGCTTTAAAAGGCGCACTATTACCTCTGCATTTATGGCTTCCAAATACTTACGCAAGTGCTAAACCTGTGGTTGCTGCATTGTTTGCGATTATGACTAAAGTAGGCGTTTACGCTATGCTTCGTGTTTATACGGTGATATTTGGTGAACAAGCCGGAGCGCTTGAACACATGGCGCAGCCTTGGCTTTGGGGCTTAGCAATTGCGACCATTATAGTAGGTGCAATTGGTGTGATGGCAGCACAAGACTTACGTAAACTCACCTCTAACTTAGTATTAGTATCGGTAGGTACGCTGGTTGCGCTAATAGCATTGCAAAATGTAAATGCCACTGCTGCACTTTTATATTATTTAGTGCATTCAACACTTGTTAGTGCCGCACTATTTTTACTAGCAGACTTAGTTTCAATCCAGCGCGGTAAAGTTGGCGATAGACTAGTAGCAGGTCGCTCTGTAAAACAGCCATTTTTATTAGGTGTGTGCTTTATTATTGCGTCTTTAACGGTAGTTGGTATGCCACCACTGTCAGGCTTTGTAGGTAAAATTTGGATACTTAAAGCGACATTAAACAGTGAGCAAGCTTTACTATTTTGGCCAGTATATTTAGTAACAAGTTTTGCGTTGTTAGTAGCGCTTTCGCGCGCTGGCACAACTTTGTTCTGGGAGCATAGAAGCAAAAGTAGCGAAAATGCCGATTGTGCAAGTGCACACCCGTTGCAGGTAACTGTAATTATAGCTTTACTTGCATGTTCGCCATTGCTAGTTATTTTGGGCGGACCAATAAGTGAATATATGCTAAATGCTGCTACTCAGTTACATGATCTAAGCGGCGGTATTAATGCTGTACTTAAAGGAGGCATGTGATGAGATTACAAGCCCGTTTTCGTTGGTTACCAACGCCATTTCGTAGCTTATTTTTGTTTATGGTTTGGTTATTGTTAAACAATAGCGTATCGGTAGGGCACTTAGTATTAGCGACTATTTTTGCGATACTTATCCCTATATTGAGTTTTTCGTTTCGAGACCCTCAGCCACTGATTTTAAAGCCAGGCTTGGCGCTTAAGCAGTTACTTATAGTGCTATACGATATTGTTGTTGCAAATTTACAAGTGGCTTTACTTATACTTGGACCATCAAAAAAATTGCGTCCGGCCTTTATAAAAGTTCCTATAGATTTAACACACGACATGCCAATTACTATATTGGCTAGTTGTGTATCGCTTACACCTGGTACTGTGAGTGCAGAGGTTTATCCAATTGCTGAGTCGTTACCTGAAGGTGAAGAGCCAACGCAACGCTACTTACTGATACATGTGCTTGATCTTAAAGATGAAGAAGCACTTATCAAACAAATAAAACAACGCTACGAAGCTCCACTAAAGGAGATATTTCAATGTTAGATACTGTATTACTCATTGTTTTTTCGATGATTGGCTTATCATTATTGCTTAATTTATGGCGATTGATCATCGGTCCGTCAGTGCCTGACCGTGTTTTAGCGCTCGATACTATGTACATTAACGTCATCGCACTGATTATTTTATACAGCATTAGTATGGATACAGGGCTTTATTTTGAAGCTGCACTGCTCATTGCCATGCTCGGCTTTATAAGTACGGTTGCAGTGTGTAAGTATTTACTACGTGGCGATATAATTGAATAAGGTGAAAACATGATCAGCGAATGGGTTGTATCAATATTATTGTTATTTGGTGGTACGTTTATTTTAATTGGCTCAATAGGTTTAATTAAACTACCTGACTTTTTTATGCGTTTGCATGGACCAACTAAAGCAACCACGTTAGGCATGGCGAGTATGTTAATTGCGGCTATGGTTTATTTTGCAAGTTCAGAGCATGGCCTAAGTGTTAAAGAAATACTCATTACTATATTTTTACTAATTACAGCACCGATTAGTGGTTACATGCTAATAAAGTCAGCTATTCATCATAAGCTAAAAGCCAAAGAAGGCACTAAAGGCCTAGATAATGTAGAAGACGACTAACGCAAAAAGTAATTTATAAAAGGCCGAATAAATTCATTTTATTCGGCCTTTTTAATGATTGCTTGTACCCTTTACAATACAAACTATTCATGTGACTATAAATCCATTATTTATATGAAAGGATATTATTATGGGTAAAGTACTACTTTTATCATTACTGATTTTTTCTAGTAGTTTATATGCTGAACAAAATACTAAGCAGCAAAAAATAGATGAACTCATTAGTGTAATGAATTTAGATTCAATGGTTGATTCTATGTACGGCCAGGTTGAAGGTATGATGAAAGGCATGTCAGACCAAATGGGTGTTAAGCCTTCTGAGCAAGCAATTTTTGATAAGTACTACGGCGACATGACGACGGTATTAAAAACTGAGATGAGTTGGGCTAAAATGCAGCCAATGATGGTCAATGTATACGACAAGCATTTTAGTGAGCAAGAAATTGCCGATATGTTAGCATTTTATAAAACAGATACAGGGCAAAAAATACTCGAAAAAATGCCTGTTGTAATGCAAGAGTCTATGCAAATGTCACAAAGCTTAATGAAAGATGCTATGCCTAAAATACAAACTTTGGCGCAGCAACTAAGCGACGAATTAGAGCAAAGCCGTAGCGAATCAAACTAGGGCAGCGCATGTTTGGTATTTATGCTGCGTTATCGCCTGTTTATGGGGGATAACCACACAACATAGGCTCTGCCTTGCCTAAAGACCAAACAGTCTGCATAAATTAAATCACCAATGATCAACACGCTCTTAGATTAATACGCGCCTTACTTAGGCGCTTCTCTGCTAAATTACATCCCCTTCAGATAATACACGGCCAATATCAGCTTAAGTTAATTATGTTTGTGTCATTATGCCAATGAGCAACAATACTTAATCAATTTGAGGGATTAAGTACGGCGCTAACTGCATAAAACATTTTTTATATACGACTGCATGAATGCAGGGGCAATTAATAATAACAACTAAATAACGAAACCTTTGTCTTGTTATCCACTCGATTTATTGTCTTTAAATAGAGCACTTAATTAAGCCAATTAGTATTATTTTGTTAGTTTTAAAATAGCCATTGACCTATGTGTTGCACCTAGGTTTATTATGAAGCTATTGAAACACGACGGAGTTAAATTATGTATGTTAAACAACTCGCCAAGTTAATGGGCGTGACTGCAGATACTGTTCGTCATTACACACGAATTGGGTTACTTCATCCAATACGCAGTGAAGAAAATGGTTATCAAGAATATACAAAGCAAGACCAGCAGCGTTTAAAGTTTATTATTAGCTCTCGTCAACTTGGTTTTTCTCTCAAAGATATTCAACACATTATAGGCGAGTCTGAGCAGGGGAATTGTCCTTGTCCGTTAACGCGTAAACTCATTACTAAACGCCTAGAAGAAACCGAAGCACTATTTCAAGAAACATTAAAATTACGAAATAGAATGCATGCAGCTCTGGCGCAATGGGATACATCAGCCGATGGTGCAAATGCCAGTGACGTGTGTAGTTTAATAGAATCTTTTGTTGATCCAATAAACGATTCTGCAAATAAGGAGCAGCGTAATGACGACTAATCCAAAAGACACCGCGCAAAACTTTATTATTGAAGGCGCTAATTGCGGCAGTTGTGTGGCTAAAATTGAAAAAGCCCTTAATAGCGTGCAAGGTGCGCAAAATGTAGAAATGAACTTTGCACAGCGTACAGTACGTGTAGAAGGTAAAGCCCGCGAAAGCACGCTTATTAAAGCAGTCGAAAACATTGGTTATTCAGCTAAGCCAATGAGTAACGAGTCTGATCAAGATGCACTTGATGAAAAAGCAAAATCGGATGAGGCACATTACAAAAAGCTAATGCGTAATATGATATTAGCGTTAGGGGTCGGTGCACCGTTAATGATATACGGGCTTATTTTTGATATGAGTGTGACCACCGACACACAACGAATAGCCTGGTTTTTAGTGGGTATAGTCACGCTTGTGGTTATGGCTATATCAGGTAAACAATTTTACAACGGTGCATGGCAGGCATTCAAAAACCATGCTGCCAATATGGATACATTAATAGCGCTTGGTACAGGTACTGCGTGGTTGTATTCAATGTTTGTGGTAATAGCACCAAACTTATTACCACAAGTCGCAAGACACGTATATTTTGAAGCATCATCGATGATCATCGGTTTAATTAGTTTAGGGCTCGCTTTTGAAGTAAAAGCACGTGGGCGCACCTCACAAGCAATTAAACGCTTAATTGGCCTGCAACCAAAAACTGCACGCGTAATTCGTGATGGTCAAGAGCAAGACATCGACATTAGTGATGTTGTAAAAAATGATGAAGTACGCGTACGCCCGGGTGAAAAAATCCCTGTGGATGGCGATGTTATTGAAGGCAGCAGTACGGTTGATGAGTCAATGCTTACTGGTGAGCCAATGGCTGTAAGCAAAAAAACGGGCGACAAAGTCGTTGCCGGAAGTATTAATAAAAGTGGCACTTTATTATTTAAAGCCACGCACATTGGTAGCGAAACCACACTTGCCAATATTATCAATATGGTAAAGCGTGCACAGAACTCAAAGCCATCAATAGGGCGCTTAGCTGATGTTATATCAGGAATATTTGTACCAACAGTCATGATTATTGCGGTGCTTGCAGGCCTTGTATGGTTAAACTTTGGACCTGAGCCATCAATTGCTTATGCCGTTGTTGCAGTTACCACTGTACTTATTATTGCTTGTCCTTGTGCGCTAGGACTCGCAACCCCTATGTCGGTTATGGTGGGTATTGGTAAAGCTGCAGAGTCAGGAATATTAATTCGAAATGGTGAGTCGCTGCAAACAACATCTAAAATCACCACCATGATTTTAGATAAAACAGGCACTATTACTCAAGGCACACCGCAAGTTACCGATGTAGTTACCTTTAATAACAGTGATGAAAATACAGTAATGCAACTTGTTGCAAGCCTTGAAAGTAGCTCAGAGCATCCACTAGCCCAAGCAATTACGGCACACGCTAAAAAGCAGGGCTTAGCTTTAAGTAAAGTAGCCGACTTTAATGCAATTACAGGTAAAGGTGTCACTGGCAGTGTTGACGGGCAAACATTGTTGTTTGGCAATAAAGCGCTAATGGATAAATACAACGTGGCCGTTGATGATGCAATCGAGCAAGCTCAAACACTTGCCAGTGATGCTAAAACGCCCATGTATTTTGCAAGTAATAATAAGCTCCACGCTATTATTGCAGTAGCCGATCCAATTAAAGAGGATTCAGTTGAAGCTATTAAACGCCTGCAAGATAAAGGTATCCACCTAGTTATGCTAACAGGTGACAACAAAGCCACTGCACAAGCCGTTGCTAAACAAGTTGGTATTGATGACTTTATTGCAGAAGTAATGCCCGATGATAAAGTAAACGAAGTAACCAAACGCCAAGCAAATGGTGAAATAGTGGGTATGACAGGTGATGGTATTAACGATGCTCCCGCACTTGCACAAGCCGACGTAGGATTTGCAATTGGTACAGGTACCGATGTTGCAATAGAAAGTGCAGACATTACCTTAATGCGTGGTTCATTACATGGCCTTGCTGATGCAATTGCAGTGAGTAATGCAACTATTTCAAATATTAAACAAAACCTATTTGGTGCCTTTATTTATAACGTGGCGGGTATTCCGATTGCAGCCGGCGTGTTGTATCCATTTTTTGGCATCCTACTTAACCCTGTTGTTGCAGGTGCAGCTATGGCACTTTCATCGCTTACAGTGGTAAGTAACGCTAATCGCTTACGTTTTTTCAAACCAAATAAATCGTAATTTAAGCTAAGGAGTACATTATGTTGATGATTAATATAGGTGGTGCACTGTTAATAGCTGCAATTATTTATTGGTTTTGGCTATACAAACCAGAGCAAACACAAAGTGATGACAACAAAGAAACGATAGTCGTTGATAACGGTGTTTATAAGCCAGGACACATTAAAGTGGCAGCCAACAAAGAGGTTGTACTTACCTTTGATAGAAAAGACAGCGCGCCGTGCGCCGAAACAGTGGTATTTCCACAGCTTGATATAAGTAAAACGCTGGCAATGGGTGATGGCAATAAGGTTAAACTACCTGCGCTTGAAGCCGGTGAGTATGACTTTCATTGCCAAATGCAAATGTACAAAGGCAAGCTAGTTGCAGAGTAGTCTGAACTAAGTAGGTGTTGGGGTCGTATAGTTGCCTTATATAAGCTATGAGTAGGAGTGGTTACATTAAATGAATAAACTAAACCCTAAAAAATTATTGAATAGTAAATGGACCGCAACACCTGCTATAAATAAAGAAAAACACTTCATTATTGTTGAGGTGGAATTTGATGAAGACGGCAATGTAATTGAATGTATTACTGAGGCTGTTATGTCAAAAAATCAATATCCAATTAGTTGGCGAGATTTAAAGGATAACCAAAAGTGGCTGCAAGGGTGGAAGTAGTTTAAATCTATATAATTTACCTTACTCCAATAGCTGGCACACGATGTAGGTTTGCTTAATTTAAGCAAACCTACATTTTACAGCGCATTAAATTATGAGTTGAATGCTACAACTTAGCTTTAGCATTGAAACCTTCCTAGATAAATTCGCCATTTGGCAACAAAACAATTAATTTCAAAATATCCTTTCAAAATTTTTATAATAAATCTCAAAAAATAATGTAACTTACTGATTAAAAATAAATTAATTATTTAGTAGCCGAAAATAAATCCGATGTAATTTCAATGTTCATATTCAGTTTATTTTGAAGGCTAACCTAAACGCCCCCTTTATTGGCTTTTTAGCCAAAGTGTGTCTTTTTAATTAAACTTAACCAATTGATTTATAATGGTTTAATATTTTTAGTTAAATGGCTGTTGCTAAATAGCAACAATAACACCTCCGCAAATTAAGCTTTTCTCGCTTTATATCATTTAGCTCATTGTTTTTAAATGATAAATAAAAAGTGGCACCGAAGTTGTAATACCTACAGTGTATTAAGCAAAACGTGATGAAAGCCAAAGGCCTTAATCGCAACAACCCAATGAAGGAATACTATTATGAAAACATTTCAATCAACATTAGTACTAATGGCGCTAGCTTCTTCATCAGCGGCTTTTGCAGCAACAGATTTTGATACGCTAGACGTAGATGGTAATGGCGCAATCAGCCAAGCCGAAGCTTCAGTAGATGCTGAGCTTTTAAGCAAATTTGAAGAACTCGATACAAACCAAGATGGTGAGCTATCTGAAGATGAGTTTTCTAAGGCCTAAAATTAAAGCCTTAAGCAGTTAATGCTCTGTGATGTTATCTAAATTCTGAGTTGCCAAAGACAACCTAAGTAGGCAAGGGAGCCTACTAAAAAGAATAACCAGGAAGTGACTAGAGAGCACTATAGAGCAAATTTATTTAGGACACCGCATACTTTTGAAGGATTAAATTATGAAAAAGCTACAATCAACATTTGTACTTATGGCTATTGTTTCTTCGTCAGTAGTATTTGCAAACACAGACTTTGAAACACGCGATGCAGACGACAACGCTTCAATTAGTCGCTCTGAAGAATCGGCGCAAGTGATACAGCAATTTGACGAGCTGAATGTTCAAAGTAGCGGTGGTCCGACAGAAAATGATTTTTTTGAATATTAATTTATAGACATTTTACTCCTAAAGGATCTTTGAAAAGGACTTCTTACCCCTAATCAGGCCCAAAGCCTAAGGAAACGATTATGAAAACATTACATAAAACTCTAGCTCTTGTAGCCCTAGCTTCTTCTTCAGCGGCGTTTGCTGCGGTAGATTTTGATTCTTTTGATACAGATGGCGACGGCGTAATTAGCAAAACAGAAGCCCAAGTAAACTCGCAACTAGTACAGCTTTTTGAACAATTAGATACAGATGGAAATGGCGAGTTATCTAAAGAAGAGTTTTCGAAGGTTCAGTAATAAGCTCTATGTAGAACCTTACCAGTCATACTCACAAAGCAGCTAAGTAATTAATACTTAGCTGCTTTTTTGTGCATTTAATTTAATATATTACTATTTAGTCACCAAAGTAGTGCAAAGCTTGAGTTTGAATAGTGTCAAGTTACTGATTATTAAGTTATTTTATTGTTGGTTTTAAACTTGCAAATCTATTTATAACTTAGGTTAATGAGTATTTAAAATGGCGCGGATGAGTTATATCAGTAGTGTTGAGCGCTACCACGAATATGAGCATGTAATACACAGTTTACTTGAATCTATTTTAATGAGTATTGAGGACGGATTAACTAAAGAACGTGATACTCGCTATCTGATTAAGCAGTACCCATTTTTAGAATTACAATATTGTTTAAATGCAGAAGGTTTGCAGCAGGGTAATAACGTCTGCTTTAAACGCGCATACAGCAAAAAATTAGGTGAAAGTGGTAATCAACAAGATTTAAGTGAGCGACCCTATTTTTTGAACGCTAAAGCAAGTGATAAAGTGTGCTTTACTGATCCCTATATTTCTATAGCGACTAACCATTTATGTATATCGGCGATTAAAGAGCTAAAAAAACCAATTAATAATCAACATTACTTGGTTGTTGATGTGAGCTTAACGCAGCTTATTGAGTTTGTAATGGGTGATACTGCGCGCGCTAATATGTCGCCTTACTTCAAGGCGGGTTACGGTATTATTGTGGCGTGCTTATTTTGCTTAGTATTATTTTTACTAAATATCGTTTTTAGTGATATATACGCTCTATTAACTCATGTAGATACCTCATCAGACCCACTTGAACCCTTTAGCATCATTATTTACATCACCCTAGCATTAGCAGTATTCGATTTAGGTAAAACAATACTCGAAGAAGAAATCCTGATGCATAAGGATATTTTTAGGCACTCGTCTACGCGGCGCACTATTACACGGTTTATCTCTACTGTGTTGATTGCTATATCAATTGAGGCGCTGTTAACTATGTTTAAAGCGGCGTTGGGGCAATCGGAATATTTAATGCCTGCCATAGCGATGATGCTGGCAGTGGTAGGGCTTTTAATTGCACTGGCTATTTATGTTTATTTAGGGGCAAAGGCCGAAACGCTATTAATGCGCGCTCGTTTAAAACAAAAATCCTCCAAGTAGGAGGATTTTTATATTACATAACTATTTAATAGCTATTTATTGCTTATCTTGCGCGCGTTTGGCTTTAAAGTCAGACTCGCTCGTCCACTTTGGCCAATCGCCATTATTTGCAAGCTGTGTGGCTATATCAACAATAAGATCTATATCTTGCTTAACACCACCTAACGACCAATCAGCTGAGTAGTCGTCTGCTTCTTTATGGTATTTATGCGCAATGTACTCAGGGTCGGTATCGCCCAGGCTCATAAATAATAAACTAGGCACGCCTTGCTTAGAAAGCGAGAAATGATCAGATCTAAAAAACAAGCCATTTTGCGGGCGAGGATCCATTTTAACAACACGGCCTTGTGATTTTGCAGCCTTTGCTAAATAGTTTTCCATTGTCGATAAATCTTTACCGTATTGTAAAATGTAGTCAGTGCCATCAAGCACGTTCATGCCATCAATATTTAATAGACCGACCATTTGTTTTGTAGGTACAACCGCACCTGATGCAAATTCTTCAGAACCAATTAACCCCGTTTCTTCTGCTGTAAAGTTAGCAAAAATAATTGAGCGTTTAAATGGTTTTTGCTTGTTCATTTTGCTCATTATACGTGCTATTTCAAGCGTGGCTGCAGTGCCTGAAGCGTTATCTACCGCGCCGTTATAAATCTTAGGGCCGGTATCAGTTTGTTTAGTACCAAAGTGGTCCCAGTGAGCGCTAATAACAACGTATTCGTCAGGTGATTCGCTACCTGTAATTTGTGCAACTACGTTATGCGATTTTGCATGTGATACTTCGTTTTTAAAGGCAAGGTTTGCTTTTAAGTTAAGTGGCGTCGCTTTAAAGTCATCATTTAATGCTGCTTGTTTTAAATCTTGGTAGTTAAGCTTTGCGGCGTTAAACATTTTCTCAGTCGCATCAAGTGTTAGCCAGCCCATAACCGGTAATTTAGACGCGTTTAAATTGTTATCCATTAACGTGTATTTAGTGCCGGTGTTTGAACTTTCAACTACGCCCCAAGGATATGCCGCAGGTGCTGTTTCATGAACAATAAATACAGCCTTTGCACCTTGGCGAGCGGCTACTTCATATTTATAAGTCCAACGACCGTAGTAGGTCATTGCATTACCAGTAAAAAGGGCGTCGTTTTGAGTAGCAAAGCCTGGATCGTTAACTAGCACAACCACAGTTTTACCAGTTACATCGATATTTTTATAGTCATTCCAGTTATATTCTGGTGCATTAATACCATAGCCAACAAATACAACGTCAGAATTGCGTACATCAATTAATGGCTGAAGTTGCTCGGTACGTGCGGTAAAGTCTTTACCTGATTCAAAGCTTAAATCACCTACCTTTAACTGCATATCCTGATTAGCTGTCACCATTGCCATTTTTACAGGCTGTAAGTATTTACCTTTATAAGCACCGGTTAAACCCAGCGCTTTATATTGCTCGCTTAAGTAGCCTACGGTTTTTACTTCACCATGAGTAAGCGGGCCTCGGCCTTCAAAGTCATCAGAGGCTAGCGTTTTAATATGCTGTTTAATATTGCTAAGGCTTACACCTGCTGTATTTTCTAATGGAGTTTGTTCGCTTGCAGGCTCTGAGCAGCCAAAGAGTGCAACTAGCAAGCTTAGGCTAGCGCTTTTTAAAAGAGTAGATGCCATAGTCTTCATATTGTTATTTAATTAGGCTTTCAATATAAAGGAAGCACCGCAGCGATGTCGAATTTTTATAGAGAACTTTTCATTCAATTGCAGATTGATATTATAAGGCGTATAAATAACGAACAATCTAAAGGAGCACATAATGGGCCAATGTAAAAAAGTGGGTATTTATAGCTAGTGGCATTGCATTTTTTGCTGCTGCAATATTAGCTGAGCAGGAGACATTTTTTGTGCTGTCTGCTTCTTTTATAATACTGGGCACTATAAGTATAAAAAAGCGATTTAATAACCGCTTAGTTTTTTTAGCTAAATATAAAGCTTAAATACAATACTTGGCACTAAAAGCAAAAAACCAGCATTAGCTGGTTTTTTTGCATAGGTTGCAGTTAGCTTTATGCGTCTGCAAGTTTTACGCGGATCTTACTTTTATCAACAGTAGATTGGTTAAGTGCAGTAATTGCGCTTTTACTTTCTATGTCGTTTGGCATTTCTACAAAGGCAAAACCTTTAGATTGGCCAGTTTCTTTATCAAGTACCAAGTTACAAGTAGTCACTTTACCGTGCTCTGCAAATAAAGTACGAAGCTCATGCTCAGTGGTAGCACGAGACAAGTTACGAACTAATAGTTTCATAATGAACCTAAATAATTATGTCAGTATTAATTATCTCAAGTAACTCAGGTTTAACCTAATTTTATTTTAAAACAAATATAAATAAACACTCTATAGAAATATTTTTATGTATCACTTTGAAAATAATAGATTTTATAATTAAATTTAAAATATCAGTAAATTGGTAATATTAATTGGTAATTGAATTGTGGTTATTTGCACAATAAATTGGTAAATTCATATTTAATTAACTTACTATTAACCACAGAACTACTCATGTCTAAATATACCCTTAAACCCTGTAATACAGTTACAGCTATACTTCTATCTTGTTTAGTTACTGGTTGTGGCAGCTCAGGCTCTGATCCTACGGTGCAAAATAATGAAGCGATTTCTTCACAAACTCCTGCAACAATTGGTGGTAACACTCTAGGTGAAGTTATTAGCGATAGTAATGATGCAATAACAGGCTCGTTAACTATTACGGATCAACAATCAGGTGAAGGTGCTTTTGTAGCACAAGAAAATAGCGCTACAAGCTATGGTTTTTTTAGCTTAAATGCTGGTGGAGATTGGTCATACACACTTGACGATTTAAACGCTTCAATAACATCTTTAAGTGAAGGTGAAACACTACAAGATACAATAACAGTAAACTCTGTAGATGGTACCAGCGCACAAATTATCATAACAATTGTAGGTGCACCAATAGCTCAAGCTGATGGCTTTGAGAAAATATCACACGTTTTATTGCGATCAGATGGCGTTAATTCGGGGCTTGACGCATACACGCTTATTGAAAATGCCTTCGGCGAAGGGTCAATTGAATCTCCAGACTTATATGCTGGCAATCATCAAAGTGTTGTCCATATTCTTGAAGATACCGATACGATAATTGGTAACCATTTTGTCTTTTTAGCTCACCGAGATGATGACCAAGATAAAGACAAAGGCGTAAGTGATAGACAACGTAACGAAATAAAAACCTACGATAAATCACCACAAGAAACACTGGCGTTTGAGGGGGAGACATTTCAATATAGCTGGAAATTTAAAGTAAGCAGCGAGCTTGAGCTTACGAGTAAGTTTAGCCATTTTTTTCAAATAAAAGCTCGAAATGACAGCAACGATAATACTAATGGTAATGACGACCAGCCTATTATCACACTCTCAGGAGCACAAAAAAACAGTACAGGCAATCAACTGCAAGTGCGATATAGTGCAGGCTTTGATGAAAACGGTAACAGCACAGGGCTTGATAAAAACCTCATTGAAACCGACTGGTCACTCATTACAGATGAATGGGTCAAGGTATTTGTACAAGCTACATTTAGTGAAAACGGTAAGTTTGATATGACGTTAACGCGCTTAAGCGATAATGCAGAGATATTTAATATAAGCGAGCAAAACATAGATATGTGGCGCGGCTTTAGTGATGCTGATTTTGCTCGTCCTAAGTGGGGAATTTACCGCTCGATTGTTGAAACCGACAGCCTTCGCGCTGATGAAGAACGTGTTAGGTTTGCTGATTTTTCTATTACAAAAGGTAAGATAGCGCAGTAAGCTATTTTATCAATTAGCATGAAAAAGCCGTTAATAATTATGCATCATTAACGGCTTTTTTAATTTTTTGATAAAAGTGATTATTTCACTTCTTTACCCGCTGCTTGTTGATCAGCATGGTAGCTTGAACGTACAAACGGGCCAGAAGCCGCGTGAGTAAAGCCAATTTCGTCTGCATACGCTTTTAAGCCGTCAAACTCTACTGGTGGCACGTAGCGCTTAACCGGTAAGTGATGCTTAGAAGGTTGTAGGTATTGGCCTACAGTTAGCATGTCAACGTTGTGAGCACGTAAATCGCGAAGTACTTCTTCAATTTCGCTAATTTCCTCACCTAAACCAACCATTAAGCCTGATTTAGTTTTTACTTCTGGGTGAGCTTCTTTAAAGCGACGAAGTAATTCTAAAGACCATTTATAGTCAGCACCTGGACGAGCTAGTTTGTATAAACGTGGCGCAGTTTCAAGATTGTGGTTAAACACATCTGGTGGCGTCTCGATTAGTATCTCTAGTGCGCGGTCCATTCGGCCACGAAAATCAGGTACTAAAATTTCGATAGTAATAGTTGGATTATGTTTACGAATCTCGCGAATACAATCGGCAAAATGCTGTGCACCACCATCACGTAAATCATCACGGTCAACTGAAGTGATTACAACGTAGCTTAGCTTCATATCTTTAATAGTAAGTGCTAGCTTTTCAGGTTCAGTGGCATCAGGTTTTAATGGGCGACCGTGAGCAACATCACAAAATGGGCAACGACGAGTACAAATAGCACCTAAAATCATAAAGGTAGCTGTACCGTGGTTAAAACATTCAGATAGGTTAGGGCACGAAGCTTCTTCACATACCGAGTGTAAGCCATGCTTACGTAGCGCTTTTTTAATACCGTCAATACGATCGGTTGATTTAGGTAAGCGAATTTTTAACCATTCTGGCTTACGCAACATTTCAGTTTTTTCTGTAGGTAAAACTTTTACTGGGATCAACGCCATTTTTTCTGCGTCGCGTAGTTTTACACCTGGTTCCATTTTGACTGGTTTATTCATTCGTTTTCAAACCCTTCAGTATGCTTAACCTGTGTTGCATTAAGCTTCTTGATCATGTGTTTCACCAATCCTTCACCCGCACTTTCTAGGTTTTGAGGACCATCTAATTCTTTAGTTTGCACCATATTCATGCCCGCATAACCACATGGGTTAATGCGTAAAAATGGACTTAGGTCCATGTTAACATTTAATGCTAAGCCATGAAACGAGCAACCACGACGAACCCTTAAACCAAGGGATGCAATTTTACTGTCATTAACGTATACACCTGGTGCATCAGCTTTAGCATAAGCTTCAATACCATACTCGGCGAGTGATTCAATAATACACTCTTCAAGCCAAGTAACCAGTTCACGTACACCAATCTTTAAACGACGTAGATTAAATAATACATACATCATTTGCTGACCTGGGCCGTGGTAAGTTACTTGCCCGCCACGGTCAACTTTAATCACCTCAATGTCGCCAGGAGCTAGTAAGTGTTCGTCCTTACCAGCCTGACCTTGGGTGAATACACTCTCGTGCTCTACAAGCCAAATTTCATCTGGCGTATTTTCATCACGGGTGTCGGTAAAGTCCTGCATTTTTTGCCAAATTGGCATATAACGCTGACGACCCAGTTGGCGTACGATCAAAGTGTTTTCGTTCACAACAAATCTCAACTATGGATTAAAGCATGTGGCGTACGTCATCAATATTGCTGATCACGTTGTAAATTTCTTCAATGTGTTTGCCACTAGTAACTGTTGCTACAAGGCTTACTGACTCGTAATTACCTTTGCTGCTTGGTTTTACTTTAGGGGCGTAATCGCCAGGTGCTATTGGTTGTAACTTAGCTAAAATTTGATCAGTTAAGTTTACGTTAGCTAAACCCATTATTCTGAATGTAAATGGGCAAGGGTACTCTAGGTACTCATCAAATTTAGTATCTTTAACAGGTTGAACCACGACGGTGACTCCTCATACAAAAGTGTGGACTCTATGCAAGCTTGAAGCTTAGTACAGATAGGCAATTAGCAGTCTTGCTTATATGGGGCGCATTCTAACATTTTTCAAGCAAAAAAAAACGCCTCACAGTGGAGACGTTTAAATTAGTTACCTAGTTAATAGGGGAGATATAAATTACTGCATGATCTGTAAGCGTAAGTAATCATAAATTTTGCTAAAGAAGCTGCCTTCTTCCACTTCTTCAAGTGTAACTAGTGGGTATTGAGCAATATCTTCGCCCTCTAGTTGTAAGAATAACGTACCTACTTTAGTACCTTTAGCAAGTGGTGCTTCAAGCGTATTATCTAGCTCAAAGTTAGCTTTAAGGTTTTTATGCTGACCACGTGGGATAGTAATTGGTGTATCTTCTAAAATACCTAAAGATACGTTCTCTTTGTTACCCATCCAAATACGTTGTTCTGCAAAGCTATCGCCTGCTTTGTACGGAGTAATTGTTTCATAAAAACGAAAACCATAGTTAAGTAGCTTTTTACTTTCTACTTTACGAGCTCGTTCGCTTGAGGTACCCATAACAACAGCAATTAAACGCATATCGTTTTTAGTTGCTGAGGTAACTAGGCTGTAACCAGCTTCTGATGTATGCCCTGTTTTAATGCCGTCAACATCTAAGCTTTCATCCCATAATAATGAGTTACGGTTGTATTGCTTAATGCCGTTATAAGTAAATGACTTTTGCTTATAAAGTGCATATTCATCTGGCACATCACGAATAAGAGCAGCACCAAGTGTCGCCATATCGCGTGGAGTTGTGAAGTGCTCGTCAGTATCAAGGCCGTGGCTGTTGATAAAGTGACTGTTGCTCATACCTAATTTAGCAGCATGGGCATTCATTAAATCAGCAAATGCGCTTTCGCTTCCAGCAATATGCTCAGCCATTGCTACACATGCATCATTACCTGATTGAATAATAATACCGTGGTTAAGCTCATCAACACTAATTTGTTTACCTACTTCAATAAACATCTTTGAAGATTCTGGAAAGTTTTTAGCCCATGCTTTTTCGCTTACCGTTACCATATCGGTAGTGGCAATATTACCTGCTTTAATTTCAGTACCAATTACATAACTGGTCATCATTTTAGTTAAACTTGCAGGTGCTAGCTGTGTATCGGCTTCACCTTCAGCAATAACTTTACCTGTTGTAAAGTCGACTAAAAAATAACCTTTCGCATTAACTTGAGGTGGTGCCGGAATAATTTGGGCGCTGGCTGAGAATACGGCGGCTGTACAAACTAGGCCGCATACACCTTTGAGGATTTTATGTTTAATAGATTTCATCATACTCATTAATGGTTAAAGTTAAAGATTCGCGTTACGCCATTTTATACCCAAACTACCCCGAGATGCGAGCATCTTGGGCTGGTTTGGGTATTAGTCTTACTGAGTGTAAAGCAAGAACGCGTTTTGAAATTGATTTTGTTTTAATTTTTTTAATACTTCGTCTGCATGAGGGGTGTCTTTTATTGGCCCTAAATGCAATCTGTAAATATCGTCTTTTTGCACAATATTTGTTGGTAATTTGTATTGCTCTCGCAATGTGCTGGCAAGTGCTTCAATATTAGCAAGTGTACTACCTGCAGCTACCTGAATATAGGTTTGACGCGCAGTTGCGCCCGCAAGCGTAACGGCCTCTAGCTTAACCTTTGCTGTACCATGGGTGTAGTAGCCAAGCTTATAAGCGGCTGCGTACGAAAGATCAATTATTCTATCGTCATGAAATGGGCCACGGTCGTTCACGCGTACGATTACCGATTTACCATTTGCTGTATTGGTTACTTTAACAAAGCTAGGTAGTGGCAGCGTTTTATGCGCTGCGGTCATGGCAAACATATCATACGTTTCACCATTTGAGGTGTGATAACCATGAAATTTACGACCATACCAAGAGGCAATGCCTTCCTCACTATAACCCGTCTCATCAAGCATGGGCGAATAGCTTTTACCAAGCACTGTGTATGGGCGGCTAGCGCTAGCACTTTTAGTGGTTTCGGTAACTATAGCGTCTTGCATCTCAAGTGTAGTTGGAGCTCTTAATGGCGCTGCATCATGACGCATACTATAACGGCTACTTGGCCCACTACTACAAGCACTTAAAAGTAAAATTAATAATGTAGTAAATATAAACTGATTCGTGTGTCGCATTATTTTAAAAGCATCCTTTTATCTGTCGCGATTGACATAATAATGCCAAATCCTGCCATTAACGTCACCATCGATGTACCACCATAACTAATCAGTGGTAAAGGTACGCCTACAACAGGTAATAAACCCGATACCATGCCTATGTTTACGAATACATATACAAAAAAGGTGAGGGTGAGTGCGCCTGCGAGCAATTTACCAAATGCATCTTGTGCATTAACAGCAATGTATAAACCACGACCAATAATAAATAAGTACAGGCTAAGTAAAACACATACGCCGAATAAGCCAAATTCTTCGCTTAAAACCGAAAATATAAAGTCGGTGTGGCGCTCTGGCAAAAACTCTAATTGCGATTGTGTACCAAGCAACCAGCCTTTACCTTCTATGCCGCCTGATCCAATAGCAATTTTCGATTGAATAATATGATAACCCGAACCAAGCGGATCGCTCTCAGGATCTAAAAAGGTGAGTACACGTTGTTTTTGATAATCGTGCATACCGTAGTGCCAAAATGGCCATGCAGCAAGCGCTACAATCGAGCTTAAAAACCCTATTAAACGCCAACTCAACCCAGACAAAAATAATACAAATATACCTGAGCTTGCAATAAGTATAGCGGTACCTAAATCGGGTTGTTCTTTAATTAATAATGTAGGGAGCATTACAATCATAAAACCAATAATTAAATGTAGCGGGCGAGGTGGTAAGTGATTTCTACCTATATACCAAGCTACCATCATCGGGACTGCCAACTTCATTAATTCTGCAGGTTGAAACCGTGTCACCCCTAAATTGAGCCAACGCTGCGCGCCTTTTGAGCTTACTCCAAATAAAAGTACACCGACTAGCATTAATAACCCAACACAATAAAGTGGGATCACTAACCGCTTTAACGTGGCAGGCGAAAACTGGGCTAAAACAATCATAGCAACAATCGCACCGCCCATGCGGGTCATATGCCTAATCATCATAGAAGACTCTTGCCCGCTTGCGCTGTAAACAACCATTATGCTGCCAGCCATCATTATAAGTAGTGCAATAAGCAGCGGTAGGTCGAGGTGCATACGCATCCAAATAGAGCGTTTATCGTGCAAAGCGGTCATGGTGTCTCGTTCCTTGCAAGATTAACAGGGTTGGCTGCAAAGTAGTAATCCATAAGTTGGCGAGCTATTTGAATGCCGCCGTGGTTGTTTTCTAATACAACAGAAACCACAATTTTAGGATCGCTATAAGGTGCAAAGCCTACATAAATTGTATTATCTCGTTGGCGCTCTTTAAGAGATTCTGCATCGTAACGCTCACCTTGGGCAATACTAACTACTTGCGCGGTACCGGTTTTACCAGCCGAGTCGTAGTTAGTCCCTTTAAATGCTTTGTGGGCTGTGCCTGATATTTTTTGTACTGTATTATGCATTGCATCTAACGATACTTGCCAATGGCGCGGATCTTTTAAAATAACAGGGGGTTTTTCTTCGTTGTTAATTTGCGTTATGTCGCTATCTTTTTTTATTACTTGCACCAAATGAGGGGGATGATTAATACCACGATTAACTAATATGTTAGTTGCATTTGCAATTTGAATTGGTGTGGCAGTCCAGTAACCTTGGCCAATGCCTACCGAAATAGTATCACCAGGCCACCAAGACTCTTTAAAGCGTCCTTCTTTCCATTCTTTTGAAGGGAGAATCGCTGTGGTTTCTTCGTGAATATCAATACCTGACAAATCACCGTAGCCAAAACGGGCCATAAAATCGCTTATTTTAGTAATGCCTAATCGATAAGCCGCATCGTAAAAATAGGTATCGCACGACTCTTCAATGGCTTTGTATACATCTACATGACCATGGCCCCAACGTTTCCAGTCACGCCATTTATGCTCTACGTTTCGTATTTCAAAAAAGCCTGGATCCCACATTGATGTTGTTTCATTTACTATATTTTCTTCAAGCGCTAATACAGCCATTAAGGGCTTTACCGTAGAGGCCGGCGCATAACGACCTTGCGTAGTACGGTTTATTAATGGCCGGTCTTGGTTAAGCAGCGCTTTATAATTTTTGCTGCTAATGCCGTGTACAAATAAGTTTGGATCGTAACTTGGGTTTGAATAAAGTGCCAGCACGCCGCCATCTTTGGCGTCCATAACTACAACAGCGCCACGCATATCTTTAAGCGCATGTTGTGCTATTTGTTGCAAGCCCACGTCTAAAGTAAGTACTAGGTCGCTACCAGGTTGCGGTTGGGTCATGCTCAGGGTGCGTATTACACGGCCACGGTTATTAACTTCTACCCGTTGTGAGCCTACTTTACCGTGCAGTGTTTCTTCGTAATATTTTTCTATGCCGAGTTTGCCAATGTCGTGCGTAGCGCGGTAATTGGTTGCACGGTCTTCTTGTTCTAATTGGTTTAGCTCTTTTCTATTAAGCTTGGCAACGTAACCGAGCGCATGCGTTAGTGTGTCGCCAAATGGGTAGTAGCGTGCAAGGCGTGCCTCAATGCTAAAACCAGGGAATTTATGTTGATTAACCGAAAATTTCGCCACTTCTGTTTCGTCTAAGCGAGCTTTTAATACTTGTGATTTAAAACGACGGGTGTGTTTTATATCTTTTAAGAAGTCTTGTTTGTCTTGCTCTGTAATCGCAATTATTTTACTTATTTGATCAAGCGATTCGTCAAGGTCGTCTACCTCTTCGGGGATGACCTCAAGGTTGTAAACAGGTTTGTTTTCAGCAAGTAGCACACCGTTACGGTCGTAAATTAAACCACGGTTGGGTGCAATAGGAATAACTTTAATACGATTATCGTTGGAGCGGGTTTGGTAGTCTTGGTGATCTTCGACCTGAATAGTATAAAGATTAGAAAGCAATACTGCGACTAATCCTAATACAAAAACAAAACCCACGAATGCTCGCCTAGCAAATAAGTTTGCTTCTGCGGAGTGGTCACGAATAGTGGGTCTATGTTTTAGCATGGCAAGGGGTTACTCGCGATGATAAGGATGGTTGTTATTTAAGCTCCAGCCTCGGTAAAGGCTCTCTGCAACAATTATACGCACCAAAGGATGCGGCAATGTTAGATTAGATAACGACCATTTTTGCTCAGACGCTGCAATACACTCTGGAGCAAGTCCTTCAGGTCCGCCAATAAGTAAACTTACATCGCGGCCATCGAGTTGCCATTTTTCCATATTTTTAGCAAGTTGGTGAGTATCGAGTGCTTTCCCTGTTACCTCTAACGTTACAATACGATTGCCTTTTGGAATAGCCGCTAATGTTTTTTCACCTTCAATGTGTAAAATACGCTTTATATCTGCATTTTTACCACGTTTACCGGCTGGAATTTCGATTAACTCTAGCGCCATATCCTTAGGGAAACGGCGCTGATATTCTGCAAATCCCGTTTCTACCCATGCTGGCATTTTAGTACCAACAGCAATCATTTGTATTTTCACGTATTACTTCCAAGCATTGTCTAAAATGAGTGAGCGTTTAGCCCCACAGTTTTTCTAGATCGTAATAGCTACGTGCTTCGTTTTGCATCACGTGTACAACCACATCACCTAAATCAACCAGTGCCCATTCGCCGTCGCCTTCACCTTCATAACCTAGTGGCTCTGAATCTGCATGACGCGCTTCTTTTGCTAAGTGATCGGCAATTGACTGTACGTGGCGTTTAGAAGTACCAGAACAAATTACCATGTAATCTGTAATATCTGATGTTTCAGTTACGTCAATATGAACGATGTCACGCGCTTTCATATCGTCAATTTTGTCCATAGCAAAGGCGAGTAGTTGTTTTGAATCCAAGGTTTTGTCTCAATTTAAAAATTTAATGGCGCGCATTTTAACACGCTAGGAGTTTTTAAGCATCAATTTGATAGAGCTGATGCACTTCTATGTAATGACTCACTGCATCGGGCAATAGTTCATTCTTTTTATTACTTTTTTTTAGCTGCTTGCGAATTGTACTTGAGGCCGCATCGAGCATTTCGCCCGGTAAAAAATAAAGTTTACCTGCAAGTGAGTGTTTAAGTGCCGCTACTTCGCCAGTATTTGCGTGTTGCATATAGCTTTTGAGCTCACCTTTTACAGTGCAATGTTGAGCTGGGCGCTGGTACACCACAATATGGCAAAGCTGTGTTATTGCCTTCCACTCAAACCACTTATCGAGATTGTTAAACGAGTCCATACCAATTAAAAATAAAATAGGTGTAGTGGGGTGCTCTTTACGAAGTTCTTGCAAACTAAGTAGCGAATACGATGGACCAGCTCGGTTAAGCTCTCTTAAATCGAGTTCAAAATGAGGATAAGGTGCAATAGCTGCGTTTAGCATATTAATACGGTGCTGCGTACTAATTCCCGGAGCTGCTTTATGTGCAGGGAGTGCACAGGGCATAAAATAAAGCGTATCTAAATTAAACGCATTAACGCATTGCTGCGCCATATTTAGATGGCCTAAATGGACGGGGTCGAAAGTGCCACCAAAAATTGCGATCATTTAACACCCATTATTTATTAATTAACCGCGTGGCACGGCATAGGAATGTTGAGCGGCTGGCAAAATTTAATACAAATATGAGAAAGCGCTTGGTAAGGTGCAATTAAATTACCTTGCTTGTAACTGGCATCAAACAACGCAACATCACTGTTTATTTGTTCCAGTGTGTGCATATTTAAACGGTTAATTGCGTTTTGAACTGGACCTTGTTGGTTTTTCCAAATTGCTTTTTGTTTAAATAAATTAGCGATTGGTTCGCCATTTAATAAACCAAGTTGCACGCTTATAAGTGTATTGAGCTCTTTGGTTATAGCCCACAAAATACTCACCACTTCGGTGTTATCGCTGGCAAGTTTGTTTAGTACTTTTATAGCTTGTTTAGCGTGGCCATTTAATAGTGCATCGCTTAAATCAAAAATATCAAACTTGGCTTGATTTAACAGCCCTTGCATAACTAGTTGCTGAGTAATTAATGCATTGCCGTGTAGTAGCGAGAGCTTTTCAAGCTCCTGAAAACAGGCTAATAAGTTGCCTTCAGTGGCATTTATTAAGCTTACTTTGGCGTCGCTTTGCATATTAAGTGATAAACGTTGGCATTGCTCATCAAGCCATCGTTTTACATGAGAGCCCGTAAGTGGGTAGCAAGGTACGAACACGCCTAGTTTATCAAGGGCTTTAAACCACGCACCACGTTGTACTTCTTGACTGGCTTTAGCGCCTTTAACAATTAAAATAGTATCGGGATTAACCAGCTCAACTACTTTTTTAAAGGTATTGCTGCCAATAACGCCTGGCTTTTGTTGGTTTAAATCAAGCTCAATAATAGTGCGGGCGCTAAACAGCGACATGCTCTGATACTGGGCTATGATTTCTTGCCAATCGAATCCTTGCATTAAAGTAAACTTAATTACTTCATCAAAACCTTGTTGCTTAGCACAGTCGCGAATTTGTTGTACGCACTGCGCTTCTTGAAAAGGCTCTTCACCAAATACTAAATAAAAGGGCTTTAGCCCTTTATTTAATTCACTCGGTAGTTGATTAGCGTAGCAGCGCATTATAGTTGCGACAGCTCTCTAACAATACGACGACTGGCTTGCTCACGAATCTCGCTAATGAGTAGCTCAAGCTCTTTTGCTTTTGCTAATGCATGATCCGGATCGTCTTGGTAATTACGGTAAAGCTCAAAACGTTTTTCTATCGCTTTTTCGCCTGGGAGTTTAACTACATACGACACGCCATAAGCAAGTTCGTATTCAGCAACCTGACCATTTTGAAACAGCGAAAGAGTTTGGCGTTCAATACTTTCTTTGCGTAAATACAATTGGGCTTTATCTTTAGCTGACGATACTAGCTCTACGTTACTCGCTTTAAGCTCTTTTTTAAGCTCAGTAAATAAAGTCGATTTTTCATCATCGCCTACAAGTGTTAGCTGTTTTAAGTTATCAGGCAAGCTAGAGGCTTTTTTTAAATGAAAGCCACAGCTTGATAACAAAAAACAGACTAGCACTAAGGCTAGTCCATTTTTAATGGCGTTAAATGCAGCCATATTAGTTAGCTACCACGTTAAGTAGTTTACCTGGAACGTAAATAATTTTACGAATAGTTGCGCCATCCGTAAATTTAGTTACGTTAGATTCTGCAAACGCAAGGGCTTCTACTTGCTCTTGAGTGGCATCAGCTGCCACTGTTAACTTAGCGCGAAGCTTGCCGTTTACTTGTACGATGATTAGTTTTTCATCTTCAACAAGAGCCGACTCGTCAACTTTTGGCCACTGCGCATCTAAAATCTCGCCTTCTTTACCAAGCTCTTTCCAAAGCTCATGTGATAAATGCGGAGTAATAGGTGCAAGCATAATAACTAATGCTTCAAGTGCTTCGTTAGCAATCGCTACATCTTGTTTGTCGCTCAGTGGTGCTTTTAATAACTTATTAGAAAGCTCCATAATGGCTGCAATAGCGGTGTTAAAGGTTTGACGACGTTCAACATCATCAGTCACTTTAGCAATTGCTTTGTGTAAGTCGCGACGTAGTACTTTTTGCGGGTTAGTGAGCGCTGATTTATCAAGTGCTTGGTAACCTACTGTTTTAACATCTACTGCGTATTTCCATACACGTTTTAAGAAGCGATGTGCGCCTTCAACACCTGAGTCTGACCATTCAAGCGTTTGCTCTGGTGGTGCTGTAAACATCATAAATAAACGCACTGTATCTGCACCGTATTGGGCAATTACTTGTTGTGGGTCTATACCGTTGTTTTTAGACTTCGACATTTTACTCATGCCTGATGAGAATACCGGCTCACCGTCTTCTTTATGCCATGCTTTAGTTACGCGGCCCTTGTCGTCGGTTTCGGTATTTACATCGCTTGGCGAAATCCATACATCGCCGCCTTTTTCATCTTTACGATAAAATGTTTCAGCAAGCACCATACCTTGACAAAGTAAGCGGTCGAACGGCTCGTCTGAATTTACTAAACCAAAGTCACGTAATAATTTATGGAAAAATCGCGAGTACAATAAGTGTAAAATAGCGTGCTCAATACCACCAATGTATTGGTTTACTGGTAACCAATAGTTAGCAGCCGCTGGATCTAGCATGCCTTCGTCGTAGCGTGGGCTACAGTAGCGTGCGTAGTACCAAGATGATTCCATAAAGGTGTCAAACGTGTCAGTTTCGTGAAACGCAGGTGCGCCATTTACTGTAGTTTTAGCCCATTCAGGGTCTGCTTTAAGAGGTGACGTTACACCATTCATTACCACATCTTCTGGTAAGCGAACTGGTAGCATATCTTCTGTTGCTGCAAGTTCTTTGCCTTCTTCGTCGCTAAGCATTGGGATTGGAGAACCCCAATAACGCTGACGGCTCACACCCCAGTCACGTAGACGGAAGTTTACTTTGCGCTCCCCAACACCGAGTGCTTCAAGCTTGTCGGCAATGGCTTTAAACGCGGCGTCAAAATCAAGACCATCAAATTCACCTGAATTTACAAGTACGCCTTTATCGGTAAATGCTTCTTGCTCAAGGTTTACTTCAAGACCTGAGCCTTCAACCGGTGCAATTACTTGTTTAATATCTAGGCCGTAAGCCGTTGCAAATTCAAAATCGCGTTGGTCGTGTGCAGGTACCGCCATAACAGCGCCTGAGCCGTAATGCATTAATACAAAGTTAGCGACCCAAATTGGTACTTGCTCGCCCGTTAATGGGTGAGTTGCGTAAAAGCCTGTTGCTATGCCTTTTTTCTCCATTGTTGCCATGTCTGCTTCGGCAATTTTGGTGTTTTTGCATTCTTCAACAAACATTGCAACAGCATCGCTATTTTTAGCGGCTTCTTGTGCAATAGGGTGACCACCAGCAACAGCAACATACGTCACACCCATAAAGGTGTCTGGACGAGTTGTGTATACACTAAAAGTTTCGTCGTTATCGGTGCGTTTAAATTCAATATCACACCCTTCAGAGCGGCCAATCCAGTTACGCTGCATTGTTTTAACTTGCTCTGGCCAATCTTCCAACTTGTCTAAATCGTCAAGTAGTTCTTGTGCGTAGTCGGTAATTTTAATAAACCACTGTGGAATTTCTTTTTGCTCAACCACAGCGCCTGAACGCCAACCGCGACCGTCAATAACTTGCTCGTTAGCTAATACTGTTTGATCCACTGGATCCCAGTTAACCGTCGACATTTTTTTATACACTAAGCCTTTTTCGTAAAGCTTAGTGAAAAACCACTGCTCCCACTTGTAGTATTCTGGATGACATGTCGCTATTTCGCGATCCCAGTCATAACCAAAACCTAATTGCTTAAGCTGTGTACGCATGTAATCAATATTTTCGTATGTCCACTTAGCAGGTGCTGTTTTGTTTTTAATAGCAGCGTTTTCTGCAGGTAAACCAAACGCATCCCAACCCATAGGTTGCATTACGTTTTTGCCTTGCAGGCGCTGGAAACGAGAAACAACATCACCAATGGTGTAGTTACGTACATGACCCATATGCAGTCGACCACTCGGATAAGGAAACATAGAAAGGCAATAATACTTTTCTTTGCTCTCATCTTCAGTGACTTTAAATACCTGGTTTTCTTCCCAGTAGCTTTGTACTTTTGACTCTATATCTTGCGGGTTATATTGCTCTTGCATCTATGGTTCCAGACTTCTTGCAAACTAATAAAAAATTGCCATTAGGATACCCCAAATAAAGTGCTATTCACAGCGTCAAAAACGCGGTTTTGATAAATTCTAACCTTCAGTTCAGGTTAACCTATACTTATCTAAGTTATAGGGTGATTTAACAGCAATTTTGAAGGAGTAAAAAATGGCAGATTATAAAGCATGGCTTGGCGATTTAACCAAATGGCTAAAAGATGTAAAAGATCATGAAGTAAAAGACGCAGTTACTCGATTTGTTGAATCTGAGCAGGCACTTAAAGATTTAGGGCAAGAAAGATACGCTTTATATAAAAGTTATTTACAGCGCGATATAGAACATGTCCAAGAAAACGAATCGCACTATAATTCGCTTGCATGGCAAGAGCTTAAAGAGTCCTTATGGTTTGAGCTTTCGCACATAGAAGATAAAACTCAGCTTGAGTGGCAATCTCTTAGTCAAGATTTTAAGCACAATGGTGTGTATCACGCAGGCGAATGGATAGCCATGGGCACATTAGTATGTAAGAATTGCACCCATAGTTACGATGTTTATCACGCGACACAAATTACACCGTGTATTGAATGTGATGGAATCTATTTTAGTCGTAAGGCGCTGCACCCTTAAATATAATTATTAAGTGGCTGCGGGCCACTTAATACGCCCAAAGGCCAGCGAATATGTTGGTAAAAAAAGAAGTTAGAATGACGAAAAAATTGCTGCCACTATCTGTTTCAAAGCTCGCACCGAGTATTTCTACTAATCACGTACATACGTGTATGAGCAATCCATACCCCGAGCAACTAACATTTATAGGCCAACAACGCGCCCAAAGTGCCTTAGATTTCTCTTTAGGGATGGAACTACCTGGTTACAACGTTTATGTAATGGGCGAGGCTGCCCATGGGCGCTTTACGCTTGTTAAAGATAAACTTAAGCAACACGCAAAAGACCGCCCAACACCAAACGAATGGTTATACGTAAATAATTACGATGATCACAGAGAGCCTATCGCGCTGTTTATGCATGCAGGTCAAAGCAAGCAACTTAGTGACGACATAGATTCATTTTTAGATGAAGTACTCGACACATTTCCTGCTGCATTTGATAACCCAGGATACCAACGCAAAAAAAAATCAATCGACCGTGAATTTAACGATGCCTACGACAGCGCTATTACTGCAGTAGAAATTGCGGCATTTGAGCAAAGTGTTGCATTAGTCGAAGAAAAAAATTCAGTTGGGTTTGCACCGCTTGTAGATGGTAAACAATTAAGCGATAGCGAATTTGGCGAACTTGAAGAAACGTTACGCGAAGAGTTTTTTGAAAAAATTGAAAAGCTAGAAGATGCATTAATAGAAGCGTTAATTGAGCTGCCACGCTGGAAGCGCGAATCAAAAGAAAAACAGCGTAATCTTAAAAAGTCGACTGCAGAGCAGGCCACAAAACCGCTTTTAAAAGACTTAGAACATAAATATGCAACTCATATTGGTGTACTGCGTTATTTAAAAGATATACGCGTTGAAATTATAGACGCGGTACTTGAGTGGCTCGATGACGAAGACGAAAGCGAAGAAAGCAAAGAAGACTTTGATCGTAAAGGCATGCTTACCGACTTTTTTGCACCTAATATTTTAGTTGAGTTTAAAGAAGACGATGCAGCACCCGTGGTGTACGAGCCCAATCCAACATTTGGTAATATATTTGGTAAAATTGAGTATTCCACATCGCAAGGGTCTTTAATTACCAGTTATCGCTCTATTCAGCCGGGAGCATTGCACCGTGCTAATGGCGGTTATTTAATTATGGATGCTGAAAAGGTAATGGCTAACCCTCAAGTGTGGGATGGTTTAAAACTTTCGCTTAAAACGCATCAAATTAAAAACGACTTACCGTATCAAGATAGCTCAGTAGGTAGTAGTTTTACACTTCGCCCGCAGCTTATACCGCTTGATGTAAAAATTATTTTATTAGGCTCGCGCGAACTGTATTACACCATAGGTGAATACGATGAAGAGTTTGCAGAGTTATTTAGAGTATTAGCTGACTTTGATTACTACTTACCAAGTAGCGATAAATTACAGTACCAATTTATAACTAAAGTTACCGAGTACTGCGAGCAAACATTAAAGTGCACTACCACACAAGCAGCTATGGTGCGTTTACTTAAGTTTAGCTACCGCCAAGCAGAGCATCACAATAAGCTTTCTGCGCGCTTTGCTGATGTACTTGAATTAGTTGCAGAGGCAAGTTACTACGCAAAACAAGATAAATTAACTGTTGTAGATGCGCATCATATTGATGAAGCCATTGAAGGTAAGCAATACCGTACCGGCCAAATTAGTGAAAATATGCTAAGCGATATAAAAGAAGGTCACACACTTATTGCAACCGACGGCCAAGCCATTGGTAAAGTAAATGGTTTAACCGTATTACACATTGGCGATACCTCATTTGGTACCCCTGCGCGTATCACGGCAACGGTTTATGCTGGCGCCGATGGCGTAATAGATGTTGAACGTGAAGCCGAGCTTGGTAAAGCAATTCACTCAAAAGGGGTAATGCTACTTACCGGTTATTTAGGTAATAAATACGCGCAGCACTTTAGCTTAACGCTTAGCGCTAATATCGCTATTGAGCAAAGCTACGGTTATATAGATGGCGATAGTGCATCTTTGGCAGAGTTGTGTGCGCTTATTTCGTCTATTACAAGCCTACCTATTAGCCAATCAATTGCACTGACAGGCTCTATTAACCAACATGGTGATGTACAGGCTATTGGTGGCGTAAACGAAAAAATAGAAGGCTTTTTCAAACTGTGTAAAATGCGTGGCTTAACAGGTTCGCAAGGCGTTATCATTCCTAAATCAAACCAAGTTAACTTAGTGCTTGATGATGAAATACTTAATGCAGTTGAAGCGGGTAAATTTAATATTTACGCAGTTGAAACCGTAGACCAAGCGCTGAACCTGTTAATGGATATAGAAGCTGGCGATATTATTGATGACCAGTATCCAGAAAACTCAGTAAACGGAATTGCGCTTGCTCGCCTTAAAGAAATTGCCGACATAGTTAATGGCGATAACGATGACGAAAAAGACGAAGAACTAGATAACGAAAAAGGTTAATAATGATCAATATAATTTTGGCGGTGGTTATCGCCATTTTTTGTTTTTTAATATTTCAAAATAGTAAAAAAGCAAAACAACAAGCAGGCATAAATGCACAAATAGGGGCCGATTACTTAGCCGCTAACGCAAAAGTAGAAGGTGTAGTAGAAACAGCTTCTGGCTTGCAGTACAAAATAGTACACAAAGGTGAGAGTGAAAACACACCAAGCCCAACAAGTATGGTTAACGTGCATTACCACGGCACACTAATCGACGGCACGGTGTTTGACAGCTCAGTAGAGCGTAAAACACCGATTAGTTTTGGCTTGCACCAAGTGATTAAAGGCTGGACTGAGGGCTTACAACTGATGAGCCCAGGTGATAAATACATTTTTTATGTACCGCACCAATTAGCATACGGCGAAAAACGTGTAGGGAGTATTCCTCCTGCCTCAGTACTTATTTTTGAAGTAGAGTTACTGGCAATTGAGTCTTAGTGATTAAATAACAAGGAAGTAAATTATGAATAAAGATGAATTACTTAAAATAGCCAAAGGTGATATTAACTTTACCTTTCAATCTATTATTTATGCATTAGCGCTATGCTTACTAGTTGCAGCTGTTTTTTTACTAGAGATGAGCGTTAACCTACAAATGGGTTTAATAGTTTGTATTATCGGTGTGTTTGGAATGACTATTTATAATAATTTAAATACTCGTCTAAATGCGGCGCTTGTACTTATTGCGCTCTCACAAGATAACCAAAGCACTGAGTAAGCAATGAGTTAGTTTAATAAATTGGTATAAGCCTTACTTTAATAAAGTGGGGCTTTTTGCTTTTAGCTAACAATAAAATTTACTCAAGGGTTTTAATACGAGGTCGATACCTATAATAGTTACAAAGCTATTTTAGGGATAAAATAATGAAGATTTCAGCGGCTTCCATTCCATACCAAGTACACAGCTCAAATACTCAACCTTTAGCGCAATCAGATAAACTACCTGTTGAAAAAGCGAGTGAAGAAAAGAGCGAGGAAGAGAATGAGGAAGAGCCAAAATATGTGTTATCAAAGTTTTTAGATACCAAAGCCGAAGAGTATAGTGAAGATAATGCAACGTTTGGCAGTCAGTATAAAAACCTAGAAAAAGTATACAAGCACTTCGCTGGGCGAGTTATTGCGCTGCAAGAGCAAATTAATAAACTTAAACAAAGCCCCGTACAACGTAGTATAACTATAAACACTTCTGTAAGTGAGCCGAATAAAAGTGATGCGAGTTTAACTTTAGATGCTGAGCACCTAGGTGTAAAACAATATAAAAACACGCAACAGCAAGAACAAATAGATATGTTAGAGCTGCAATTATGGGAGTTAAAATCAGAGCAAGCGGCAATAAAGCAACAAATGGTTGAACTGGTTATTAATGAACTAAAGAGGCGGGGCGACGACTATACTATTTAGCGCGACCAACATGCTGTTGGGTTAGCTTTTAAACTCAATTTTACCCACTTCAAGTTTAAACTTACCTTCTTGCTTACCTGCAATCATAAAGCCTAGCTGTTTTATATCGTCAAAATCAATAATCGGTTGTTGCTCAAGCACGCGGCCGCGATACGTTAAAGTAAAATCACTCGGAGCAAAGTTTATATCTACCCATTCATTTTTTACTGTTTTAAATGAGTGAGTGTACGCTGCGCCATCAAGGTAATTGGTAGTTCTGAGCCTAAGCTGATAGATTTGTCCATCACCTTTAACACGCAGCGCTATAGCTTTAGTATTTTGGCTTTGTGTACTTAGCTCTGTACGTATTGATGCAAAACCGCCGTTATTATCAAGCGAAACATTGCCTGTAAAAAGCAAACTTTCTTGAGTTTGTGTTACTTGGCTATTAGATACACCGCCCATTACTGAGTCGTTAACAACGTACCAGCGCTGATTTGCATTAGCTTGTGCACTTACAACTAATAAATTAAATACAAAAAGTGAGGATAGTTGTTTGGTGATCATGGCTTACTCCTAATTACTTTAAGCTTATCAATACGGATAAACATATTATTTGTTCACTTATTTAAAGTTAATTATTTTTACGGCTCCATTTTTTCATGATTTTTTCAAACATAATTTCTTTATCAGTTTTATCCTCAGGACAGGGTTTACCGCTACCTTGAGGCATGCCATTACTACCAAATACGGTTGAAGTATCAATTAAATAGCATTTACCGTTAAATTTTTCTAATCGTCGTGTGCCTGTTGTATTTTGGTTAATAACTTCTGAATTATCAGATTTTACTGGTGTTTTAATTGTGGGCTTATTGTTTATCTCTTCATTTTCAGAGTTTTTATCTTCACCAAAGGAGACCATTTTTTTATGAGTCATATTATTTACAGGAGAGCCAAATAGCGGCGCGTATGGATTTAGCTTTTTAAATGTTTGAGAAGCTTTTGTTGTAGGCTCTGAAGGCGCCGCTACCTGGGGGGCAACAGGTTTTACAGGGTCTTTTTTAAGCTCTGTTTGTGCCTTTGGTAACGTGATGGTTTTGGCTTGCGTTTTTTTAGTTACCCTTACTTTGGCTTTTGTAGAATCTTTTTTTATAGGTGTAGTGTTAGAGGTTGCTGAATTTGGTGCATCAGTTTTAGTGTTTACAGGTTTTATATCAGGCGCATTGGTTGTTGTAACAACTGAGCTTGGCTTAGGTAGGCTTGCTAAACTAACCGCAACATAGGCCTGTATTATTGCGTTTTTTTCCTCCTTTGGCGGCGCAACTTTAATAGATTGCGAAAACAAAAAGTACAACGCAATAGCGTGTATACACAACGAGATAACCCACGGCCATGCATTCCCTTTATTCACATCAAACCCTCAACTTAATAGTGCTGTTAAGAGTCAATAAAATACATTTAGTTCACCTAAAGTTAATGTGTTTTACTTTGTGGCTTTATTGCAGATTCAACAAAACTATTTTGCAGTTTTTGTTGTTTTTGCATGTGCTTGGTTACGTTATTATGAGCGCAATCAAACTTAGGAGGCATTATGACATTACTTTTTGAACCAATAGAACTTGCAGGTAAAACATTAAAAAACCGTATTGTTATGCCCCCAATGACTCGCTCGCGTTCAACACAGCCTGGCGATATAGCTAACGACTTAATGGCAACATATTACGCACAGCGCGCAAGTGCCGGGCTAATTGTAAGCGAAGGCACACAAATTAGTGAGCTTGGTAAAGGTTACGCTTGGACTCCGGGTATTTATTCAAATGAGCAAGTTGCAGGCTGGAGTAAAGTAACAAACGCAGTACATAGCGCTGGTGGAGTGATGTTTGCTCAGCTTTGGCATGTTGGCCGTGTTACCCACAGTGACAACACTGGTGGCGTGCAGCCTATTTCTGCATCGGCCATTGCCGCAAAAGACGTAAAAGTATTTGTAGATACAAACGGCGCACCGGGGTTTGTAGACACCCAACTCCCACGCGAAATGAGCAAACAAGATATTACGCATGTCATAGGCGAATTTCGCCAAGCAGCTAAAAATGCAGTTAATGCAGGGTTTGATGGCATAGAGCTTCATGCTGCAAATGGTTACCTTATTAATCAATTTTTAGACTCAAAATCAAATGCTCGCACCGATGAATATGGTGGCAGTGTGCAAAACCGTATACGCTTTTTAATTGAAGTGGTACATGCTGTTAGCGACGAAATTGGTAGCAGCAAAGTAGGCGTAAGACTTGCCCCGTTAACAACTCTTAATGGCACAGTAGACGAAAACCCTGAAGAAACTTACTTAGCGGTTTCTGAGGCACTAAATAAAGCCGGTGTAGGTTACATGCATATAGCCGAAGCCGATTGGGATGACGCACCCTTAATGAGTGTTGAATTTAAAAAATCGATTCGCAAAGCCTACAGTGGTGTATTAATTTACGCAGGTAAGTACACCAAAGAGCGCGCAGACAAAGCACTTAGCGAAGGCTGGGCCGACATGATTGGCTTTGGTCGCCCGTTTGTATCAAACCCAGACTTACCAGCACGCTTAAAGCAAGGCAAGCAACTTAACAGCCACAACCCCGACACTTTGTTTGGTGGCGCAGAACAAGGCTACACCGATTATCCAACGGTATAATTGCTAGTAAGTAATTAACATTGAGTAAAAACATGAAGGGCTGCATTTTATGCAGCCCTTTTTTGTGCATTGATTCTAATAGCTTTACCTTGAGCAAAAAATAAAAAACGCGTAAGTTAACCGGGTTACCTATTTTAATAACAAGAAAATAAATGAAAGCCACAGAAATAGAACAATTAGAATTATCAAATTCTGAAACCCGAGAAGTTATTACACCCTACGCTTTTAAAATTGACAGCGCTTTACTGGGCTTGCCTTTAGCTACACCTATTCAGCGTGCACTAGCGATTATTATTGATGTTGCACTGATATTTTTAGCGGCCAAGCTTAGCGCTGCTTTAATAGCGTTTGTTGCTGCAATGGCTTTTTATAAAGGTACGGCCCAGCAATACCTTCCAAAAATGTCGAATGTGTGGCGAAGAATCTTAAAAATAACGGCAGCAAGTATTTTATTTGTAAGCGCACTTACTGTGCTTTCAATTGGCATTGATTACTTAGAAGACGATAACGCTGATCAAGCTTTAGCTGTTCAGGGCCTAAAAATACAAGATGAAATTCAGCTTACTCCCACAGAAAAGCAACGGGTAAATACTTATTTAGCGCAAACAGCTGATGAAAGCTGTGAGCAACCTTGCCAACAAAACGCGTTTGATAATTTAATTGGGCAAGTTCCCAAATTAGCAGAAATGGACGACCTACAAAGCCCACAACTTGCTACCGTACTTTTACAACTATTAGTGCTCAGTGAAAATAACGAAATAAAGCCTGCACAGTTAACAGAAGAAAAACCTGCACAAACAAGCACAAATAGTATTTTGCAGTGGAGCAAAGGCATTATTCAAGACTTAGGCTTAGGTTTTGGCTGGGCTGCTGTTTACTTTACGTTGTTCTCGTTACTTTGGCGCGGCCAAACCCCGGGTAAAAAGGTTTGTAATATCCGTGTTGTAGCCCTAAGCGGCGAGCCATTAGGTTTATTAGATTGTTTTGGTCGCTACGGCGGCTACGGCGCAGGCTTTGCCACAGGCTTGTTAGGGTTTTTACAGATATATTGGGACCCAAACAGACAAGCCATTCAAGATAAAATATCAGCAACAGTGGTTATTAAAGGCAACTTGAATCAAGTTGTAAATGTTGAAACGGTAGAAGAGACTGTAAAAAGTTAAGTTTGCTCTTATTAATTACAAGGATGGTTATGAAAGCTTTATTAATGGCGTTTAGTTATCTGTATTTTATTACAGCTTCGTATGCGTCAGAAAATATTGTGTTAGCAAAAAAACATCAGTTTAAGTCTATTATTTTAGGTGAGCAGCGCAGTTATAGTGTTTATTTACCGCCAAGCTACAAGCAAAACCTCGAACGAGTATATCCTGTTATTTACTTGCTTGATGGCGACCCAACCCATTTAAAAGCCTTAGCGGGGCTTGTTGAAGCACTCAGTACTGAGCGGCTAGAAAAACAAATTCAACAAGCAATTATTGTCGCTGTTCCTAATAGTAAAAATGCGATAAGAGAGCGCGACTTTACCCCTACTAATGTCGATTGGACTTTTAACGGTAAGCTACTCGAAAAATTTGAAAACATTGGCAATGCCGCAAACTACACCGCTTTTTTTGAAAAAGAACTTATTCCCTTCATTAATAAAAATTACCGTACATCAAATAAGCGGGTATTAATTGGGGAATCTTTCGGTGGCTTGTTCGCAAGCTATGTTTTACTTACCAATCACTCTTTATTTACTGATTACTTAATTATTGATGCAACCTACCTTTGGGATAATAATTATCTCAATCGTTATTTTGACGAGCAACAGCTTATAAACAAGCAGCTTAAAGGCAATGTATATTTTACTTTTGCTAATAATGCAGCTTTTGGTGAAATTGGAGAGGCTAATTATAAATGGGGCTTAGAGCTTGCTAAAAAACTAAAAGTGCACCCGAGTAATAGTTTATATATAAATCAACGTTACTTTGAAGAAGAAACTCATGGCACGGTGGCAGCGCTTAGTTGGTATTATGGGTTGAGAAAATTATTACAGCTATGAAGTGTTAATAATCTTTAATTTATTTAAACTAAAGCCACCCTTATTATTAAACAAAAAAGATGGAGCGTAGTTAAGTGATTGAACCAGTGAAAGAGCTAAACAAAGCAATTAATGCAGATTTAAATTTAGCTCCGCCTATCGATCCTGCTTTAGCAAGTTGTAAAAAAACGCTAATAATTATTTCATCAGTGCTATTAGCGCTTACTTTCTCAGGCGCGAAGGTTACAGAGGCAAATACTTTTATTTTTAAAATTATATTTACTAACCCTACAAGTATTAATACTCTTTTACTGTTATCGATTGGATATTTATTACTCCGATATAATTCTATATCTCACTTCTATACAGATAATTATAAAAAACAATTCGCTACCAGAGTTTTGGATAATAAGTTTTTTAGACGGTATGACAGTCACAATGATGTAGTTGATGGATTTATCCCTGATTTGCTTAAACCCAAAATATATATTAATGATGATAAATACAAACACAGCAATCATAGCTATTTAGACTATGACCTTAAAGTAAGGTTATTTTTTAATGCTTATATCGACCTTACTGAATATGACGAGCAGAGCAACCCATATCTATATAGGTTTTATTTAATAGGCTCGAAAGATAAATTTCAGTATTTATTTGCACTCGGTATTATGTTTTCTCATTGGTTTCTGGAACAATTTCGTCAACGGGACTTTTTAGAGTTATATAGCCCAATGTTTATCGGATTCATAGCAGTATACAGTAGTGTATGGGTGAGGTTAGTATCATAAATTTTGAGCTTTGACTTCTAGTTTAATACTGAGAGCTGAACTTCAACAGCTATCAGTATTAACTTTTACTTTCTAAACCTAACCCCAAATCCGGCAAGCCCCATCAACAACACAAATCCCCACACAAACACATTGCCGTATTGGCTGTACACGCTGTCGCCTTTTATAAGCTTAATGTTGGCTTTCAATATGGTAGCTTCAAACTGAGGCATGGTTTGTTGTGTGTGGCTTATAGGGTCGTATACGGCGCTTACACCATTGTTAGTAACACGCACTAGAGGGCGTTGTAGTTCGAGCGCGCGCATACGGGCTATTTGCATGTGTTGCAAAGGCCCAATAGAGTCACCAAACCAGGCATCGTTACTTACTGTAAAGAGTAGGTCGGAATCGCTTTTGTAATTACCGCGTACTAAATCTGCAAAAACAATTTCGTAGCAAATAGCAGGGAGTAGGTTATAGCCATTGGCGCGCAAGTTGTTTTGCACTTTGTCGCCACGGGTAAACGATGACATAGGCAAATCGAATAATGGGGCAATAGGGCGCAAAAAGTCTTGAAACGGTACAAATTCGCCAATAGGTAGTAGCTGGTGTTTTTGATAGCGGTTTTTATCAAGGTAATGGTAATGCCCATGCTCGTCGCCACGTTCTTTATTACCGACCACAATAAGTGTGTTGAATATATTTTTGGTGTCTCGCTGGTAGTCAACAATACCGGTTACAAGGGCGGTTTGATTAAACGAGGCGGCACTGTCTAAATTGGCTAGGTAGGAATCGGCAAGCATTTCTATTTCAGGCACTGCGGCTTCTGGCCATACTATTAAGTCGGCATCCCAATGTGGACGTGTCATGTCTTGGTATTTGCTCATTGTGGTCCAAAACTCACTTGGCTCAAAGCGCAGGTGTTGCTGTATGTTCCCTTGTACGAGCAATACTGACATGTTTTTATCTGTGTAATGAATGCTGCCTGTGGTATTTGCACCTGTAAAAATAAGCGCAACAGCTGTCGCAGTAACCGCCGGGGTTTTAAAATCTTTTTGGGTAAGTCTATATAGTGCAAAGCCAATAGCCACACATGTTAGTGTTAAGCCAAACTCGCCAATATAAGGGGCGAGCAGCCTTAAAGGTCCGTCGGTTTGTGTGTAGCCAAAGCTTAACCACGGGAAACCGGTAAGTACGGTGCCACGTAAATACTCACTAATTGCAAAGCAGGCAATTAGTAATGCGCCAAAGCTTTTAGGGCCACTAGCAAAGCGTGTAGTTGCCCAAAAGGCAAGTGCGGGAAATAATGCTAAGTATGAGCACAAAAAAGCCATTAACGAGAGCGACGCTATAAGCGGCATACCGCCAAAGGTGGCAATAGAAACATGTACCCAGCTTATACCTGCACCAAACCAGCCTAGGCCAAATATAAAGCCATATTTAGCGGCGGTTTTTGCGTGTGCTTTACCGGTATTATTGGGATTAATGCAAAAAATTATGGCGCCAAGACTAATAAATACGATGGGCCAAATTTCAAAAGGGGCATAGCCAAAAGTTAAAACAAGGCCCGCAACGAGTGCGAGCCATGCTTTTTTATCTTTTGCTAATAGGGTAAGTCTAGTTAGCAGTTTCTTCACTGTCGTTATCATCAGCCTTAGGAACGGTGACTTGCAGTTGCAAAATACGACGATTGTCGGCGTTGGTTACTTTAAATTGGTAACCTTCTATGTCAATCGTTTCACCACGGCTTGGCATATGGCCAAATGCGTGCAGTACAGTTCCGCCAATAGTATCGGCTTCGTCTGTGCTGTAGCCTGTTTTAAAATGCTCGTTAAAGTCATCTACAGGTGTGAGTGCTTGCACTACGTGGACATGTTTAGCAAGTTGACGAATATCTTGATGTTCTTCTTCTTCGTCGTGCTCATCTTCGATTTCGCCAACAATTATTTCAAGAATATCTTCAATCGTTACTAAGCCCGATACGCCGCCGTATTCGTCAATAACAACAGCCATATGGTAGCGTTGCTGACGGAATTCGTTTAGCAATGTATCAACACGTTTGCTTTCAGGTACTACCATTGCTGGGCGTAAATAATCGCGTATTGATGGTAAATGCTCGTCTTTATTTAAGATCAGTGGCAATAAATCTTTAGCGAGTAAAAAACCTTCTACATGATCTTTGTCTTCAATCACAACTGGAAAACGTGAGTGAGTTGAGTCAACCATCATTGGAATTAGTTCTTCAAGCGGGCTGTCGATCTCAAGAGTGATCATTTGTGAGCGCGGAACCATTATGTCTCGCACTTTAAGCTCAGACACGCCAAGCACACCTTCTATCATCTCTTTTGTTTCTGGATCGATTACGTCTCGTTCTTGCGCATCGGCAATAACTTCGACCAGCTCTTCTCTATTCTGGGGTTCCCCTTGCAACATTTGGGCTATTCTGCCCAACCACGTTTTGCCAGAAGAACCCTGGCTAGATTGCGAGTTACCGTCGCTCATTGCGTCTAATTGCTCCGTTAATTTAAATATCGTCCCGGTATGGGTCTGCTATGTTTAGCTCTGCAAGTAATTGCTTTTCGATGCTTTCCATCTCTAAAGCATCGTCACTCTTTATATGGTCAAATCCAAGCAAATGCAAGCATCCGTGAATAACCATGTGAGCAAAGTGGTCATGAAATGACTTCTCTTGCTCAATTGCTTCAGCTAATACAATGGCTGGGCAAATAATTAAATCACCAACCAAGGGAATATCTATGCCTGGTGGTGCTTCAAATTCGAACGACAGTACGTTGGTCGGTTTATTTTTACCGCGATAGTCGTTATTAAGTTGTTGCGATTGCGCTTCGTCGCTAATAACGATACTGAGTTCGGACTCGTCACGGTATTGGCTAAGGGCTTTGTCGGCCCATAGTGCAAATTGTTCTTCGCTTGGGAGGTTGTCAAACTCACAGGCTATTTGTAAATCAAGTTCGGTTGTCAAAGTATTACTCTTTAGTAGTAGGCTGTTGAAGAGCAGCGAGTGCGTCTTTTGCATTTTGCTTTTCAATGCGCTTAAGTCGCTCGCTTTCGTCGTTACGCTCGTAGGCTTCAACTATGCGTGCTACAACAGGGTGGCGTACTACGTCGTGGGCTTTGAAGTAGTTAAAGCTAATTTCGTTTACGCCATCAAGCACTTCAATTGCATGGCGAAGGCCTGAGCGTGTGCCACGAGGTAAATCGACCTGTGTAATATCGCCTGTAATCACCGCTTTTGAGTTAAACCCTATACGGGTTAAAAACATTTTCATTTGCTCAGCGGTGGTATTTTGGCTTTCGTCTAAAATAATAAAGGCATCGTTTAAAGTACGTCCGCGCATGTAAGCAAGCGGTGCGACTTCGATGATATTTTTTTCGATGAGCTTTTCTACTTTTTCAAAACCTAGCATTTCAAAAAGAGCATCGTAAAGAGGGCGCAGGTATGGGTCTATTTTTTGACTTAAATCGCCAGGTAAAAAGCCAAGCTTTTCGCCAGCTTCTACAGCAGGGCGCGTTAGTAATATACGGCGTATTTCTTGGCGCTCAAGAGCGTCGACGGCGGCTGCAACTGCAAGGTAAGTTTTACCAGTACCTGCAGGGCCAATACCAAAGGTAATGTCGTGGTTTAAAATATTAGCCACATAAACACCTTGGTTGTCGTTACGTGGTTTAATAACACCACGGCGGGTTTTAATAACCATTTCTTTGCCATAAGCGCTGCTGGATGCATCTTGCTCTAAGGCTTTTGATTCGGTAATAGCTAAATGAACGGCGTCGGGTTCTATTTCGCCTAAAACACCACGAACTGGCTGAGTATCAACATAAAGGTTTTTTAAGATTTCTACAGCGCCGGCGCAGTTGTGTAGTTTACCGGTTACTTTAAAAAAGTTGTCACGGTGAATTATTTCAACAGCCAGGTGGCGTTCAATTTGTTTGATGTTTTCGTCAAACGGGCCACATAAAGAAGAAAGGCGTTTGTTATCGGCAGGTTCTAAATAAATCTCTAATGTTTTTAACTGATTACTCAAAATTGCTTCCTATAGTACTGCGCCAGCGTTAACTGGCGCTAATTGTGTGACTAAGGAACGAAAGTAGCTACGCCAATTTCGTTAACAGTGTCTGGTTTTGGCTCTGCAGCTGCAGCTTTAGTTAAAATAGCTGAAGGAGCTACTTCACGTCGTAAGTTCATTTCTGATTCTGTACGAATTAAGTCACCACGTAAAGAGTTAGGTAGTGCTTCGGTAATACGTACATCAACAAACTGTCCGATCACTGTGTGCGGGCCAACAAAGTTTACTACACGGTTGTTTTCTGTACGGCCACGTAATTCCATAGGGTTCTTCTTAGAAGGACCTTCAACAAGTATACGTTGCTCTGTATCGAACATTTGACGACTAATTTGCTGCGCCATTTGTGTAATACGGTTTTGTAGTAAGTATAAGCGCTCTTTTTTCTCTTGCTCTGTTACGTCATCCGGCAAATCTGCCGCTGGCGTACCTGGGCGTGCGCTGTAAATAAAGCTAAAGCTCATATCAAAACCTATGTCGCTAATAAGCTTCATGGTTGCTTCAAAGTCTTCTTTGCTTTCGCCTGGGAAACCAATAATGAAATCTGACGACATACTTAAGTTAGGACGAATTTTACGTAACTTACGAATTGTCGATTTGTATTCAATTGCCGTATGGCCACGTTTCATTAGGTTTAATATACGGTCTGAACCACTTTGTACTGGTAAATGTAAGTGATCTACAAGCTCTGGTACATCGGCGTAAACGTCGATTATATCTGGGGTAAATTCTACCGGGTGCGATGTGGTGTAACGAATACGGTCAATACCATCAATAGCTGCTATAAGACGAATTAAATCTGAGAAGTAACAAATTTCGCCATCGTGCGTATCGCCGCGGTATGCATTTACGTTTTGACCTAAAAGATTTACTTCACGTACGCCTTGCTCTGCAAGTTGTGCAACTTCAAGTAGTACGTCATCTACTGGGCGACTAACTTCTTCACCGCGAGTATAAGGTACAACACAAAAAGTACAGTACTTAGAACAGCCTTCCATAATTGATACGAAAGCAGATGGGCCATCTGCTTTTGGCTCTGGCAGACGGTCAAATTTTTCAATCTCTGGGAATGAAATATCAACAACCGATGAGCCTTTGTCGCCTTGCACTTGTTTAATCATTTCTGGTAAACGGTGTAGCGTTTGCGGACCAAAAATAACATCTACAAATGGCGCACGTTGGCGAATAGAGTCACCTTCTTGTGAGGCAACACAACCACCTACACCAATGATTAAATCTGGCTTGTCGTCTTTTAATAACTTCCAGCGACCTAATTGGTGAAATACTTTTTCTTGTGCTTTTTCACGAATTGAACAGGTGTTAAGTAAGATTACGTCGGCATCTGTTGCATCTTCAGTTAGCTGGTAGCCGTTGGTGGCATCTAAAAGTTCAGCCATTTTCTGAGAGTCGTATTCGTTCATCTGACAACCCCAGGTTTTAATATGCAGCTTTTTGCTCATTGAAATATAGCCTCGTGTTCAATTCGATAGTGGCACAAAAATGTGCTTGAAACAGGATTAAGGAGCAAGCATGCTCACTTAAAGGAGGCGTATTTTAGCTGGATACCCGTTCAGATCCAAGTATAGTTTTCATGTTTGTGATCTCAAATCAATACGAGGCGAGTTTAATCAGCAGTTAGGGATATCCTCTGGTATAAAACAAATTAATTTTGATACAATCAAAACAGACTCAAGTAATAATAAAATGATGAAAACATGACTAAAAATAATGTGATAGTAGTTGGTGGTGGCATGGTTGGCGCGGCTATGGCGATAAAGCTTGCTCAACAGGGCTTTGGCGTACGCATAATCGAAAAACACCTAATAGACCCATCACAGATTCTTAGTAGTGATAAGGTTGATATTAGAGTGTCGGCTATTAATCGTTTTTCAGAAAATTTACTTGATGAATTAGGAGCAATGCCGCTTTTAAGGCAAAACCGCATAGCGCCTTATCAGCAATTGGAGGCATTTGAGCGCGGTGGTGATAATTTATTGTTTGACTGCGCCGATATAAACACCACGCATTTAGGCCACTTAATTGAAAATAGTTTAATTCAAGCAAGTTTATGGCAGCAATTTGATCATTATAAAATTGAGGTTATTGAGCAAGCCACACCTATTACTAAAATAGAGCAAACGGATGATTTAATTACGCTTGTGTATGGAGCTCAAACCTATACCGCTGATTTAGTGATTGCAGCCGATGGCGGACAATCGCAGCTGCGTGCTAAAGCTAATATAGGAATTACCGGCTGGCAGTATCAGCAACATTGTATGGGGGTATTAATTAAACTCGATGCGCCGCAACAAATAAAAACATGGCAGCAGTTTACGCCAAGTGGGCCACTCGCATTTTTGCCAATGCAGGCACCATACGCTAATTTAATTTGGTACGATGATGCAAATACACTGCAAGCATTTAAAGGGCTAAACCCAGCTGAGCTAAAAATGCACATACTTAATAAATTTCCTGAACTTGCTGGAGACTTTGAAGTACAAACCCATGCAATATTTCCGCTTACTCGCCAACATGCTAACAACTATTCACAAGGGCGCTTAGTTTTAGTCGGTGACGCTGCACATACAATAAATCCCCTTGCAGGGCAGGGCGTTAATTTAGGTTTTCAGGACGTAGTGGCACTTGCTGAAGTTTTAGACAATGCAGGGGATATAGGGCGCCCGTTAACGCTTAAAGAATATGAGCGAGCTCGCCGTAAGGCTAATTTATTAATGATGAGCATGATGGATGCCTGTTACTTTGGCTTTTCTAACCAAGTTGCGCCACTTAAATGGGCACGTAGCCAGTTTTTAAAAATGGCTAATAATACAGGCCCTATAAAAAACTGGGTTTTAAAATACGCAATTAGCGGTGATTTAGGCTAAATTTAAAGTAGAGATTAAAAAGGCTCATTTATGAGCCTTTTTTTATGTCTGTTTTTAAGTGGACAAATAGTGACCCAGTTATATTAAATAAAATTTTAATTTGACTAGGGTTATATCACTAAACCGCAATTTAATAATTTTAAAGAGCCTATGTGTGGATAATTTTTTTTCAGTAATAATTATTTTAGGTGCGCTACTGCTAGTTGCTAGCTTAAAAACAACCTTTAAAGTTTGTAAAAAAACATCGCAAAGAGCGTGGAGTGTACTGTTATGCGCTATTGTCTGTTTTATTTTAGGGTATTGGTGGATACTTTATTACTTTTCAAATTACGATACGGCACCAATAATAAGAAATGCAGTTGCCACAATATTATTTGGTGGTGCAGGGTTTGTTTTCTTAGTTGTCAAACTGAGTTTGAAAAGCATCCTTAAAATAGAGCAAGCAACGCAGTATCAAAAATATCAAACTGAGCACGATAACTTAACAACCTTACCCAACCGCAATAACTTTTTTAAATCCTTGAGTAAACAAGTCGATTACCCTTCTTCATTTGCATTATTTTATATTGATTTAAATAATTTTAAACAAATTAATGATGCGTTTGGTCATCAATGTGGTGATCAACTACTGGCTGCTTTTGCTAATAAGTTAAGCAAAGAACTATGTGGCATTGCTAAGTTATATCGAATAGGAGGGGATGAGTTTGCGTTTTTACTGAATACCGATACTGATGAAAGCATGGCTCACTGTGTAAATATTATAAACTCAGCCGTTAAAGCTCCGTTTTGTACACATGAGCAAATGGTTAAAATACAATTAAGTATAGGCGTAAGCCGTTTCCCAGATGATAGCCGATTACCCGACCAGTTACTAAAAAAAGCCAATTTGGCACTGCATGAAGCAAAAAAGACATTTCAACCTTTAGTAAATTACTCATCTGAAATAGGTAAACGAGCTGAGGACTTTTTTGATTTATCAGTCAAAATTAAAGCCGCGTTACACAAAGGTGAGTTCGAGCTTTATTTACAACCAATAATGAACTCCAAAGATATTCAATTGCATGGCCTAGAAGCGCTGATCCGATGGCCGCAAGCTGATGGTAGCTTTATTAGTCCTGAAAAGTTTATAAGTGTAGCTGAGCGTACAGGGCTTATTTTTGTTTTATCGAAATGGGTTGTACAAGAAGCAGTTAACCATATTAGAAAACTTAAACTGTTTGGGTTTACCGGTACTATTCATGTCAACTTATCAACGAAAGATATTGAAAGCAGCGAGTTTTACGAATTTATAATTAGCTTACTTACTACTGACCCGACTTTAAGTGATTCACTAATATTTGAAATTACAGAAGGGGCAATGATGACAAACATACCCGCAGCAAGAAAAATGATGCAGCAGTTAAGTATGCGTGGATTTAAATTTAGTGTTGATGATTTTGGTACGGGGTTTTCGTCACTGTCGTTATTAAGGGAGTTGCCCATAAACCAGATAAAAATAGATCAATCGTTTATCAAAGATATGCTCATTAATCCGCCTGATTACGCTATTGTAGAATCTACGTTGTTTTTGGCGAGCCGATTAAATTGCGATGTAGTAGCTGAAGGAATAGAAACCAAAGAAGTAGAGCAAGCGCTATTGAGTATGAACTGTGATTATTTACAAGGGTATTTATATAGCAAACCAATAGATATAGACGAATTTATAAATGTATATTTAAGTACAGAAAAAGTAAGCTGAATTTAATGAATATTGAGAAGTTTTAGAGAAGGAAGTCAAATTGGCTGGGATACCAGGATTTGAACCTGGGAATGCCAGGATCAAAACCTGGTGCCTTACCGCTTGGCGATATCCCAACTATAAATTTGATATTAATTTTAGTTCTTAATAAGAACATGGTGCGGAAGGAGAGACTTGAACTCTCACATCCTAAGATACTGGAACCTAAATCCAGCGCGTCTACCAATTCCGCCACTCCCGCATCACTAATGTGCTCATTTAACCTCTAAGCTAGAGTAATTCTTTTATTCAACTTTCCTTGGTAGAAGAAGTTGGCTGGGATACCAGGATTTGAACCTGGGAATGCCAGGATCAAAACCTGGTGCCTTACCGCTTGGCGATATCCCAACAAAGAATTATTTTATAATTTTAGTTCTTATCAGAACATGGTGCGGAAGGAGAGACTTGAACTCTCACATCCTAAGATACTGGAACCTAAATCCAGCGCGTCTACCAATTCCGCCACTCCCGCATCACTAATTTGCTCATTTAAACTCTAAGCAAGAGTCATTCTTTTATCCAACTTTCCTTGGTAGAAGAAGTTGGCTGGGATACCAGGATTTGAACCTGGGAATGCCAGGATCAAAACCTGGTGCCTTACCGCTTGGCGATATCCCAACAAAGAATTAATTGATATTTTTAGTTCGTATCAAGAACATGGTGCGGAAAGAGAGACTTGAACTCTCACAACCGAAGTTACTGGAACCTAAATCCAGCGCGTCTACCAATTCCGCCACTCCCGCATCGTTTGTGTTATAAAACACAGGTAGCTATTTTAGACTCTTCATTGAGTGCAATTTAACTCTTGCAGAGCCACTTCTAAAAAGAGAAATGGTGGCTAAGACGGGATTTGAACCTGTGACCCCATCATTATGAGTGATGTGCTCTAACCAGCTGAGCTACTTAGCCATTGTTGGCTGGGATACCAGGATTTGAACCTGGGAATGCCAGGATCAAAACCTGGTGCCTTACCGCTTGGCGATATCCCAACAATAACAATTGATAGTTTTAATTCTTATCAAGAATTATGGTGCGGAAGGAGAGACTTGAACTCTCACATCCTAAGATACTGGAACCTAAATCCAGCGCGTCTACCAATTCCGCCACTCCCGCACACAAGGTAGTTATTTTAAACTCTTCATTGAGCAACAAAAAATATGGTGGCTAAGACGGGATTTGAACCTGTGACCCCATCATTATGAGTGATGTGCTCTAACCAGCTGAGCTACTTAGCCATCTTTTTTTGTTAGCACTTCATCGCTGAGTGCGGGGCGTATTATGCTGATATGACCCAAATTCGTCAACACCTTTTTTGCAAAAAAACACTTAACTGTGTTTGTTTGCAGGAAAATTAAGCTAAGCGGCTAAATTTTAATAAAAATGATGATTTTTTGAGTGCAATTCACATACAAAATTTGTCGCTAAATAAAAAAAGCAAAAACCAATAGTTTGAAGCTGTTTGATTATTCAACAAATTATTACGCTCTGGTTAAATCTTAACATTAATTTGTTTAAGAGGTACTTATTATTGAGGTTTGATCTTCTGCGCAGTGTGTTTTTTTAAATTAAACGTAGGCATTTAGGTTGGGGCTAAATTAATTTTATAAGTTTATGACGTTGGAGGTACAAAAAAGGCTCGTAAAAACGAGCCTTTAAAATTATTACCAATACTAACTTGGTTTCATTTGACTTATACGTTGAACAAGAAGTTCATTACATCGCCGTCTTTAACAATGTACTCTTTACCTTCTTGACGCATCTTACCTGCTTCTTTTGCGCCGCTTTCACCTTTAAAGGCAACAAAGTCGTCAAAAGCAATCGTTTGCGCACGAATAAAGCCACGCTCGAAGTCGGTATGGATTTTCCCCGCTGCTTGTGGCGCTGTTGCACCTACAGGGATTGTCCATGCACGCACTTCTTTAACACCCGCAGTGAAATAAGTTTGTAATTGTAGTAATTCATAACCACCACGAATAACAAGATTAAGGCCGGGCTCTTCTAAGCCAAGATCAGCCATAAACTCAAGCTTGTCTTCGTCATCTAATTCTGAAAGCTCAGATTCGATAGCAGCACATACAGGAACAACAATCGCATCTTCTGCTGCAGCAATAGCGCGTACACGGTCAAGGTATGGATTATTTTCAAAACCATCTTCAGCAACGTTTGCAATATACATAGTTGGTTTAATAGTTAAGAAGTTGATAGAGCTGATTGCTGCTTTTTCTTCTTTAGTTAATGCTAAAGCGCGTAAAGTTAAGCCTTCATCAAGATGCACTTTTACTTTTTCAAGTACGGCATTTTGCTCTTTGGCGTCTTTATCACCACCTTTTGCTTTTTTTGCGTTACGGAAAAGGGCTTTTTCAGCGCTATCCATATCAGCAAGTACTAACTCAGTGTTGATTACGTCAATATCGTCAGCAGGGTCAATAGTGCCTGCTACGTGTATGATGTTTTCATCTTCAAAACAGCGAACTACGTGGCCAATTGCATCGGTTTCACGAATGTTAGCTAAAAACTGGTTACCAAGGCCTTCACCTTTAGATGCGCCCTTTACCAAGCCAGCAATGTCTACAAATTCCATACTAGTGGTAAGAACTCGTTGAGGATTAACAATTTTAGCAAGTTCGTCTAGACGAGGATCTGGCACAGGTACCACACCTGTATTAGGCTCAATGGTACAAAAAGGAAAGTTAGCGGCTTCAATACCCGCTTTAGTTAGTGCATTGAAAAGCGTTGATTTACCTACGTTAGGCAAGCCAACGATGCCACATTTAAAACCCATAGTAAGATACCTTGTTTAGAATTCGTTTAAACGGTGTACTTGGACCCAAGTTACTAGGGTTTAAACGAATGTAGTCTGTTTTGTGCTTTTAACACACCATCTTTTGCAAGTATTTCCATGCAACGAACTGCTTCATCAACAGCAGCATCCATTTTTTCTTGGTCTTCTTTGGCCGCTTTTCCAAGCACCCAACCAGTTACCATTTCACGATGCCCCGGATGACCTACACCAATGCGCAAGCGCATAAAGTCTTTTTGATTTGCCATTTTTGCAATAATGTCTTTTAAACCATTATGACCGCCATGCCCGCCACCTTTTTTTAATTTGGCAACGCCTGGGTCTAAATCCAATTCGTCATGGGCAACTAAAATGTCCTCGACAGGGATTTTGAAAAAATTAGCTAAACTACTGACCGCTTTACCACTTAAATTCATGTAAGTAGTGGGGATCAATAATTTGAATTCTTGGCCTTGAATGATCACTTTGCCTGTAAGGCCGTGATATTTAGGATCGTGTTTTAGAGTGCAGTTATAGCGTGCAGCGATTTGCTCGATGAACCAAGCACCTGCATTGTGGCGTGTGTTTGCGTATTCGGGGCCTGGATTAGCCAGGCCCACAAGCATTTGAATAGAATTCAAGGTTGCGAGACCTTAAATATTATTCTGCTGCTGCAGCGTCGTCTTCAACTGGAGCTGCTTTGTTTGCTTTGATAGTCAGGATAGACTGATCATGGCCTTCGCCTTTAGCTAAATCTACAGAGCTAACGCCTTTAGGGAAAGTTAGGTCAGAGATATGAACTGAATCGCCAACAACAAACTTAGAAACATCTACTTCAATGAATTCTGGAAGTGCTTTTGGAAGACACGTAATTTCAACTTCAGTTAACTGGTGAACAACAGTTGCGCCAGCTTTAGTTACAATCTCTTCACCGATGAAGTGTAGAGGAACTTTAGTTTGAAATTTATGAGTAGCATCTACACGTTGGAAATCAAGGTGAGTAAGCTTAGGCTTGAATGGGTGACGTTGGATATCTTTTAAGATTACTTCAACAGCTTCGCCATCAACGTTAAGCGTAAGGATATGCGTGTAGAAACCTTCGTCTTCTTGAGCTTTGATCATATCTTTATGAGCAAAAGTAAGAGATAAAGCTTCTTTATCAGCTCCGTAAAGGATTGCAGGAACTTTGTCTTCGCGACGTAGGCGGCGGCTCGCACCAGTACCAGTTTCTACGCGAAGTTCAGCGTTATACGTATAAGTTTTGTTAGACATGATGTCTCCAGTTATTTAAATGTGTAGGGCCTTTGCGACCAAGGTCCCTAGCCAAAAGGCGCGCTATCATACCACCACGCCCAGATAAAATAAACATCGCTTACAAAAAAAGCGCCAAAAGGCGCTTTTATATTCAGGAATGTTTAATTTTAGTGTTCAAACATCGCTGAGATAGATTCTTCGTTACTAATACGACGAATAGTCTCTGCTAACATGTCAGCAAGCGTAAGTACCTTAACTTTATCAAGGGCTTTAAGCTCATCAGATAGCGGAATTGAGTCAGTTACAATTACTTCATCAATCATTGAGTCACGTAAGTTTTCGGCTGCTTTACCTGAAAGGATAGGGTGCGTTGCGTATGCAAATACACGCTTAGCGCCATGTTCTTTAAGTGCTTCTGCGGCTTTACACAATGTACCACCGGTATCAATCATATCATCTACGATAATACAATCACGACCTTCAACGTCACCAATAATGTGCATTACTTGAGAAACATTTGCTTGAGGGCGACGTTTATCAATGATTGCTAAATCGGTATCGTTTAGTAGTTTTGCAATTGCACGAGCACGTACAACACCACCGATATCTGGAGATACAACAACGACGTCTTCAAAGTCGCGTTCTTTCATATCTTCAAGTAATACAGGGCTGCCAAATACGTTATCTACAGGTACATCAAAGAAGCCTTGGATTTGTTCAGCGTGTAAATCAACCGTAAGAACACGGTCAACACCAACACTTGATAAGAAATCTGCAACAACTTTAGCGGTAATTGGAACACGAGCAGAACGTACACGACGGTCTTGGCGCGCATAACCAAAATAAGGAATGACGGCAGTAATACGACCTGCAGATGCACGACGTAGAGCATCAACCATAACGATAAGTTCCATCAGGTTATCGTTTGTAGGGGCACAGGTTGATTGCAAGATAAAAACGTCCGAGCCACGAACATTTTCATTTATTTGAACACTGATCTCACCGTCGCTAAAACGGCCAACAACAGCATCGCCTAATTCAATATATAAACGTTTTGCAACTTTTTGAGCTAACTCAGGTGTTGCGTTACCAGCGAAGAGCTTCATGTCAGGCACGGTAGGGTTCCTCAGGCACTGAATATTTGGACTAACGGGCAATGATAAATTTCACTGCGGGTTAACTTATGATTACTTGTACGTTACTTCATTGATCGAATATGGCGGTTAACTCCGTATGAGCAGGTGAGACATTTGCGCTTGAAGCCACAAAACCCTGCCAAGTATGGGGGAGATTTTCAAGTACATCTTGTGCTTGAACTTGGCTAGCAAATTCGACAAAACAACATGAACCTGTTCCGGTCATCTTCGACGGTGCGTATTTTAGCAACCACTGGAGGGTTTTTTCAACCTCGGGGCAAAGCTTTTTAACTAAAGGCTCACAATCGTTGGTCAAAGTATGGTGTTTCCAGTCGCCTATTATTTTTGGTGTGTCGCGTTTTAAATCTGGATGTGTAAATATTTTTGCGGTACTTACATGTTGGTTAGGGTGTACAACGCAGTACCATTTTTGTTCAAGTGTTACGTGGTGTAGTTTTTCACCAATACCGTGCGCTATGGCGCTTTGACCTTGTATGAACACTGGAACATCTGCCCCTAACTTGAGCCCCAATTGTGCTAGTGTTTCTAAATTTAGTGCCAATTTCCATAACTTATTTAGGGCTAATAAAGTACTCGCTGCGTCAGATGAACCTCCTCCAACACCGCCCCCCATCGGCAAGCGCTTAATTAAATTTATTTTTACACCCAAAGAGGTTTTACAGTGTGTTTGTAATAATAAAGCCGCTTTATAGATGAGATTATCATTTAGAGGGATGTCTTTAGTATCACCACCGACAGAAATACTCCCATCTGTTGTTAACTCAAAATGCAGCTCATCGCCAAAATTTAAAAAAGTAAATAAGGTTTCAAGTTCATGATAGCCATCTTCTCGGCGAGCATTAATATGTAAAAATAAATTGAGTTTTGCCGGAGCAATAAGTGAAAAAGAGGTTTTGTTATTCATACTTATTTAAACTGCCAATCGTATAGTTGAATTTTAATTTTTATTTGTTGGTGCTTTAACGTCAGTTTAGTAGGTAACCAGTAACCTGCGTTTTGTACATAGGCGCCATAATCTATTTGCCATTTTTTGCCTGTATTATCAAACCATAATACTTGCTTTGCACGCCCAAGCTCATCAACAATTAAACTTTCATCGTCAATAGTGCCTTTAAGCCAGTTATCGGCATTATCAACCGGTAGTGTAAAACCCGTTAATCGTTTTAAAAGCTCTGCAGCGTTAGTATCAAAGTATTGTTCACCGTCAAACTCTAATTCAGCACCGTTAGCTGTTTGTTTAAGCGACAAAATACGAGTACCAATAAAAGTAGTCAGTATTAAATTATTGGAATATGTTGTTTGCTGCCAATTTAAGTTTGCAGATTGACGCTCTTCTGGGCTAATAAATGCAAGTTTACCTTCTACTTGCCAAGTTTTTTGAGCAGCTAAACGTGGTTTCCAATCATCATAAAGTGTTGTTTTTGTATCAATTTGATGAGCACAGCCACCTAAAAACAAAAAAAACATGAATAAAATCAAATATTGTCGAATCAAATGTTGTTCCTTACTTTCCATATTCCGCTGATTTTTGGTAAAATTACCGCCTTTGAAGTAGGGCTCAGCAATATTTGGCAAATATGACCATAATAGCACTAGGTATAAATCACAAAACCGCATCCGTAGAATTACGTGAAAAAGTGGCTTTTTCGCCTGAGCAAATTTCAGAGGCGTTGCAACAATTAAGTGGCCATGCCGACTTTAATGAAGCGGTTATTGTGTCTACCTGCAATCGAACCGAGATCTATTGTAGCCTCGCTCAGCAAAATTCCCAAACACTGTTGAGCTGGCTTGCCAGTTTCCATGGTTTGGATGAACATGAACTGAGCAAAAACACTTATTGCTACGAAGATAACGATGCTATTAATCACTTAATGCGCGTGGCGTGTGGGTTGGATTCATTGGTGTTGGGCGAACCGCAAATTTTGGGGCAAATAAAACAATCGTTTTTTAGTGCTAAAAACCACGATGCAGTAGGTGTTACGTTTGATAGGTTGTTTCAAAAAACATTTTCAGTAGCGAAACAAGTTAGAACTGAAACCGATATTGGCGCAAGTGCTGTATCGGTAGCGTTTGCTGCAGTTAACTTGGCAAAGCATATTTATGGCAAGCTTGATAAGACCAATGTGTTATTAATTGGCGCAGGTGAAACCATTGAATTGGTTGCTAAACATTTATACCAAAATGAGCCTCAAAATATCACTGTTGCAAATAGAACTATTGAGCGAGCTCGTAACTTAGCTGATGAAGTGTCGGCAGATGTGATTGCTTTGGCGCAATTGCCTGAGCGTTTGCATAAAGCCGATATAGTGATTAGTTCTACAGCCAGCACTTTGCCTATTATTGGTAAAGGGGTGGTTGAGCAGGCGCTAAAGCAGCGACGTCACAAACCTATGCTATTTATAGATATAGCGGTTCCGCGTGATATAGAAAGCCAAGTTGGGGAGCTAGATGCTGCCTATTTATATTCCGTTGATGACTTACAAACCATTGTAAGCGAGAATATGGCAGCGCGCGAGCAAGCTGCACAGCAAGCGCAAATAATTATTACTGAACGCACCAAAGAATTTGCAATGTGGATGCGTTCACTCGATTCGGTAGATTTAATCCGCCATTATCGAAACGATGTACAAACAATTAAGTCTGAACTTGTAGAGCGTGCTGTTAGTCAGCTCAATACAGGTAAAGATGCAGAAAAAATTATATTAGAGCTCGCCAATAAATTAACCAATCGCTTAATGCACGCGCCTACCCGTGCAATACAAGATGCAGCGAAAAAAGGTGAAGTGGCGCAGCTAAACCAGTTGAAAAAAATGTTAGGTATTGATCAGGAATAACCGTTAAATGAAAGAGTCTGTTTATAATAAATTAGAAACCTTAGTAGAGCGTTATGAAGAAGTACAAGCGCTGCTAAGCGACCCGTCGGTCATTAGTGATCAAAACCGTTTTCGTGCGCTTTCAAAAGAGTATTCTGAGCTTGAAGAGATTGTAAAAACGTTTTTAAACTATAAAGAAACGCAAGACGATTTAGCCAGTGCAGAAGAAATGCTTAAAGATTCTGACCCTGAAATGCGTGAAATGGCGCAAGAAGAATATAAAGAAGCAAAAGCACAAATACTAGTGATTGAAGATCAAATTCAAGTATTAATGTTGCCAAAAGATCCGCGTGATAACAACAACGTGTTTGTTGAAGTACGTGCAGGGACGGGCGGCGATGAAGCGGCTATTTTTGCTGGTGACTTATTTCGTATGTACAGCCGCTACGCAGAAAATAAAAAATGGAAAGTAGAAGTTGTAAGCACCAATGAAGGTGAGCATGGCGGTTACAAAGAAGTTATTGCAAATATCAGTGGCGAAGGCGTTTACGGTCAATTAAAGTTTGAATCAGGCGTACATCGCGTACAACGTGTACCAGAGACTGAATCACAAGGTCGTGTTCATACCTCAGCGTGTACTGTTGCGGTTATGGCAGAAGTACCAGAAGCTGAAGCGATACAAATTAATACAGCAGATTTAAAAGTTGATACATTTCGTGCATCAGGCGCAGGTGGTCAGCACGTAAATAAAACTGATTCTGCTATTCGACTTACACATATACCTACCGGTGTTGTGGTTGAGTGTCAGGATCAGCGTTCGCAGCATAAAAACCGCGCTAAAGCGATGTCAGTACTTGCAGCTCGACTGCAACAAGCTGAAGATGAAAAACGCCATGCGGCAGAAGCCTCTGAACGTCGTGACTTGGTAGGTAGTGGCGATCGTTCTGAGCGTATTCGTACTTATAACTACCCGCAAGGTCGTATTACCGATCACCGTATTAACTTAACACTTTATCGTTTAAACGAAGTGGTAGCCGGTGATTTAAGTGCGATTATTGACCCATTAATGCAAGAGCATCAAGCTGACTTACTTGCGGCCATGGGCGACGAGTAATTGTGGCTCACACTCTTGAACAAGCAATTGCTGCAGGTGCTGACTTATTAGCACTTAGCAGCGAAAGTGCTAAATTAGATGCACAAGTTTTACTTCTTCATATACTTCAAAAACCTCGCAGTTACCTTTTTACTTGGCCAGAACATGCGCTTAGTGATGAGCAACAATCGCAGTTTAATGTATTTATCCAAAGACGTTTAAAAGGTGAGCCCGTAGCCCATATAACTGGGCTGCGTGAATTTTGGAGCTTATCGCTTGAAGTTAACGCAACGACCCTAATACCTCGACCAGATACTGAAACATTAGTCGAGCAAGCACTTGAAATAGCGCTACCCGCTACAGCAAAGGTGCTTGATTTAGGCACTGGTACTGGTGCAATAGCGTTGGCACTGGGTAGTGAAATGCCTAATTGGCAAATTACGGCAGTAGATAGAGTAAGCGATGCAGTTGCACTTGCTACACGTAACCAGCAGCGATTAGCGATTAATAATGTACATGTTAAACAAAGTAACTGGTTTAGTGAGTTGCATGGCGAAAAATTCAATTTAATTGTCACTAACCCTCCTTATATAGAAAGTAGTGATATACATTTAAATCAGGGTGATGTGCGCTTTGAGCCTTTATCGGCATTAGTGGCTGATGATTGCGGAATGTCTGATATTAAACAAATAATTACACAATCACGTGACTATTTGTCATCTAATGGCTATCTTTTAATAGAACACGGTTTTGAGCAAGGTGAAGCTGTTCGTCATTTTTTTGAAAAAATGGCGTTTGTTAATATTAAAACAGTGAAAGACCTTGGTAACAATGACCGTGTAACACTTGCACTGTGGCCCTAGAGAATAATAATTGCCTACTAGTGCGTTAAATAATGCCATGAAGGAATTTCGACTATGATGGGTGATTTTTTATTTTCAGATGAACCAGAAGAAACAATCGATGAGATTGAACACGGTACCTGGAAAGTATTAATCGTTGATGATGAACCTGAAGTTCATGCTGTTACAAAACTAGCACTGAGTGATTTTGAATTTCAAAATAAACGCTTAGAGTTTATTAGTGCTTACTCAGGTGCTGAAGCGAAAGAGCTCATAAAAGAGCATCCAGATGCCGCTATTGTGCTACTTGACGTGGTAATGGAAACCGACGACGCTGGTTTGCAGGTTGCTAAGTTTATTCGTGAAGAAGCTAAAAATAATCATATACGGATTATTTTAAGAACAGGCCAACCTGGCCAGGCACCTGAACGTCAAGTCATTATTAATTATGATATTAACGATTACAAATCGAAAACGGAGCTAACGGCTCAAAAATTATTTACTGTTATTATGTCGAGCCTACGCTCGTATCGGGATATTATTTCGATTGAGCAGTCACGCGAAGGGCTTGAGAAAATAATTATAGCATCTCGTGATATTTTTTCTGCGCATTCAATAGAGCACTTTATTGAAGGCGTTATGCAGCAATTAACATCTTTATTGGGTATTGCTGATCAAGCTATGTATGCCACCACTTTAGTTGCACAAAACCCAGAACATGAAAAAAATAAAAAACTAATAGTTTGCTCTGGCACTGGCGATTTTGAAAAAAGTGAAGGTAAAGAGCTTGATGAGGTATTACAAGCTGAGCAGTTAAGTGCGTGTCATCAGGCGCTTAATGATAAAAGTATCATTTATAAAGATAATTACTTATTTGCGTACTGCAGTAGTGAGTACAATCATAATTCAATGCTGTTCATATCAGGTGTCCCAAAGGATTTAACGGATACTCAGCGTCATTTAATCAAAATATTTTCTCAAAATGTGCAACTTGCCTTTGAAAATGTGCAGCTTCAGTCTGAAATAGAAGCGACACAACAAGAGCTTGTTTATAGGTTAAGTGAAGCAGTAGAGCAGCGCTCAACCGAGACAGGTAATCATGTTAAACGTGTAGCACATATTTGTCATATTTTAGCTGAGGGCTATGGTTTATCTAAACATGATGCAGATTTAGTAAGGTTGGCGTCTCCTCTTCATGATGTAGGTAAAGTGGGTATTCCTGATGCGATTTTAAACAAACCAGCAAAGTTAGAACCTCAAGAATGGGAAGTGATGAAAACCCATACTGATAAAGGCTATACTATTTTAAAAGACTCTCCCCATGAAATTGTGAGTACAGGTGCAATTATTGCAAAAGAGCATCATGAAAAATGGGATGGGTCTGGTTACCCACAAGGTCTAAGCGGAAACGCAATTAATGTATTTGGTCGCATAGTCGCACTTGCTGATGTATACGATGCACTTCGCCATAAACGGTGTTATAAAGAGCCTTGGACATTACAAAATGTGGTTGATGAAATTAATGCTGAAAAAGGCACACATTTTGAACCAAAAATGGTTGAAGTATTTAACGAAAAGCTTGATGAGTTAGAGGCGGTTCTTAGCCGTTTTCCTGATTAGATTTTTATAAAACAGAAGTACAGGGGCATATGGATTATTTAGCAGTAAAGCACTCGCACATGGCAATTGCGATGTTAAGTGTAATATTATTTTATGTTCGCGCTTTTTCGCGAATGGGCAGTGGTAAATTAGCAAAAAATAAAGCGGTAATGATTGGTAGTCACAGTATAGATACTTTATTATTAGTGTCTGCACTTACGCTTATATTTATGGCTAAAATTAATCCGTTTGAACAATATTGGCTATTAGAAAAAATAGTTTTAGTGGTTATATATATTGGTATTGGGGCTAAAAGCGCCCGACAAACAAAAATGGCGGCTAAAGTTGCTTACGTTTTAGTTAACACTGCTGTTATTTTAGCGATAGGTTATTTAGCGACGTCTAAATCAGCTTTTTTGCTTTAAGTAATATCTGACTATTTGAGCTTTATAGTTGTTTTGTAAAGCTCAAATACAACTCCCTCTCAGAAAATATTCAAATACACCTCTATATTGGTATATAGCTTTAAAGTTAGGTAAACTACGCCTTCGTTTTCTAAAATGTTGCAGTATTAATGACTACCCTCGGGTTTGACGAACACGATGAATCTTATCTTGATGATGCTTACGATGAATTTACACCTCCAGCGATTTACCGCTGTATTAAAGCAGAGTCAAAGTGGGACCCTCAGATAGATTTAACACCATGTTATGAAACTTTAACTGACTTTGAACAGCAAATTTCAGCGCTGTGTTTAAAAGTGAGTGATGAGCACGATCGCCTCGAAAAATTATTAGATATGTTTTACAGTGATTGGCTATTTAGTGCATCAGGTTTAAAAGTGCCTGAATATAAATTAAATACATTGAGCTATACGCTTTCTATGCGCAGTGGTTCACCTACAACACTGGCAATTATACTTTGTCATTTTTTACAACAAGCTAACTGTGACGCGAACCTTAGTCTTACCCAAGGTGATGTTGGTGTACATGTGGCGATTAGTGATGAAGAAGGCTACATAATAGAGCCAAGCAGTGGACAACAAAGTTGGTATATTATCCCTGAAAACGCAGATGAAGATGATGGTCAAGAGCAAGAGCCACTAGAACTGATTTTTGATGACGAAGTATATAAGTTATTTTTAGCTCAGCAAAAATGGTCTTTCATTAGCGAAAATAAATTTGGTCATGCTTTAACCTGTGTAGAGATGCTAATGGAGTTAATAGGCGACGACCCGTATGAGAGACGCGACAGAGGTTACTTATTAAATCAGCTCGGTTGCCCTAAAATGGCACGTGATGATTTACAGTTTTTTGTAGATGAGTGTCCGGACGATCCTGCAATAGAGATTATTCAACACCAAATAGAAGAACTAGAAGATAATAATAAAACGCACCATTAAGAATAGGAATAATTATGGTTGAAACTCAAAGCGCATTAATTACAAATGATGCCGTTGTGCTTGGTTTACTTGCTATTATTTTGGGGTTTATTTTTAAAACCTCAAACAGTGAGCGTCCAGCTTTAAAACGATTTTATAAATACGTACCTGCTTTATTACTGTGTTACTTTTTACCTTCGTTATTAAATACCTTTGGTATTGTAGATGGTAATAAATCTAATGTTTATTATGTGGCTTCGCGCTACTTACTACCTGCCTGTTTAATACTACTTACCATTAGTATTGATTTAAAAGCGATTATTAACTTAGGCCCTAAAGCACTTATTATGTTTTTAGTGGGTACTTTAGGCATTGTTATTGGTGGGCCATTAGCTATTTTTATGGTGAGCGCATTTGACCCAAGTATTGTTGGTGGGCATGGCCCAGATGCCGTATGGCGCGGTATGACAACTGTTGCAGGTAGCTGGATTGGCGGCGGTGCTAACCAAGCATCAATGAAAGAAATGTTTGAAGTTGGTGGTGATATATTTTCTGTAATGATTACAGTCGATGTAATTGTCGCTAATATTTGGATGGCTGTTTTATTGTTAATGGCAGCAAATCATAAAAAGATTGATGCAGCGACGGGTGCTGATACAAGCGCAATTGAAGACTTGAAAAAGCGTGTGGAAGAATATCACGCAGAACATGCACGCATTCCAACTCTTAATGATTACATGACGCTGATTGCAATTGCATTTGGTATAACTGGCTTAGCACACTTTTGCGCTGACTTTTTGGGGCCGTACTTTGGCACTACTTATGAATGGGCAAAAGAATACAGCTTAAACAGTAAATTCTTTTGGCTAATTGTTATATCAACAACGATTGGCATAGGCTTATCGTTTACTAAAGTGAGGCAAATAGAAGCGTTTGGCGCTTCAAAAGTAGCTTCTAGCTTTTTATATATTTTGGTTGCATCGATTGGCTTACACATGAATGTAACCGCTATTTTCAATAACCCCGGGCTATTTTTAGTGGGCGCAATTTGGATGTTAGTGCATGCAAGCATTATGTTAATTGTGGCTAAACTGATTAAAGCACCGTTATTTTATATGGCTGTGGGTTCTCAGGCTAATGTGGGGGGCGCAGCGTCAGCACCTGTTGTAGCATCAGCGTTTCATCCATCATTAGCGCCTGTTGGAGTCTTGTTAGCTGTACTAGGCTACGGTGTGGGTACTTATATGGCTTATATTTGTGGATTAATGATGCAAGCAGTTGCACCTTAAGGAATTTAAATGAAAGATCAAATTATTAAAATTAATGAAATTGAACTTGCAAACAATAAACCGTTTGTACTGTTTGGTGGTATTAACGTATTAGAATCTCGCGATTTAGCAATGCGTGTTGCAGAGCATTACGTAGAAGTTACGACGAAACTAAATATTCCTTATGTATTTAAGGCCTCATTTGATAAAGCTAATCGCTCTTCAATCAATTCGTACCGTGGTCCAGGTATGGAAGAAGGTTTAAAAATATTCGAAGAAATTAAAAACACGTTTAAAATTCCACTGATTACTGACGTACATGAACCGCATCAAGCTGCACCTGTTGCAGAAGTTGTTGATGTAATTCAGTTACCTGCTTTTTTAGCGCGTCAAACAGATTTAGTTGTGGCGATGGCTAAAACAGGTGCAATTATTAATGTGAAAAAACCACAGTTTTTAGCGCCACATGAAATGCGTCATATCATTACTAAATTTAATGAAGCTGGTAATAACAACGTAGCCCTTTGTGAGCGTGGTTCTAGCTTTGGTTACAACAACCTTGTGGTTGATATGCTGGGTATGGATGACATGAAGGCAATGGCACCTGTTATTTTTGATGCAACACATGCGCTACAACGCCCTGGTGGACGAGCTGACTCTGCTGATGGTCGTCGTGCACAAGCTGCAGAGCTTGCGCGCAGCGGTATGGCATTGGGTATTGCTGGTTTATTTATCGAAGCGCATCCAAATCCTAACGAAGCTAAATGTGATGGCCCATGTGCGTTAGCGCTTAGCAAGTTAGAAGGGTACTTAACGCAAATGAAAGCGGTTGATGATTTAATTAAAAGTTTTGCCCCACTTGATACAAGTGCAAGCGATTTATAATTAAGCATGATGTTTATTAAAAAGCGACTCAGGTCGCTTTTTTTATGCCTTTAATATACACAAACTTATATGATGTATATAATCTCACGCATAAGAAAAACTAATTCTAAGCTTGGTTATTATGTCAAGACGGGTACCTCCATTAAACGCATTAAAAGCCTTTGAAGCGGCTGCACGCCATTTAAGTTTTACAAAAGCTGCAGAAGAGCTTTATGTAACGCAGGCGGCAGTAAGTCATCAAATAAAAACACTTGAAGAGCATTTAGGGCTGAAGTTGTTTTTACGTAAAAACCGCTCTTTATTGTTGACTGAAGAAGGCCAAGGCTATTTTTTAGATATTAAAGAGATTTTTACTCAGCTTATTGATGCAACTGAAAAGCTATTAGCTCGTGGCGCTAAGGGCTCACTAACGGTAAGCCTAACCCCTAGTTTTGCTATTCAGTGGTTAGTGCCTCGTTTGAGTTTGTTTAATGAGTTACATCCAGAGATAGATGTGCGAATAAAAGCACAAGACCAAGATGAAAACTCACTCACGGATGACGTAGATATTGCTATTTATTATGGAAGGGGTCATTGGAATGGCGTACAAGCGTACAAGCTTCATACCGAATATTTAGTACCACTTTGTAGTCCTATGTTATTAAGCGGGTTAAAGCCGCTTGATCAACCTAGTGATTTAGCGCATCACACACTATTACACGACACTACACGTAAAAACTGGAAAACGTGGATGAAAACCGCAGGCGTGCGTAACATCCAGGTAAATCAAGGGCCTATATTTAGCCACTCCTCTATGGTGTTACAAGCAGCTGTACATGGACAAGGTGTGGCAATTGGCAATAGTGTATTAGCTAAACCCGACATAGACGCAGGGCGTTTGGTAATTCCGTTTAATCATAGCCTAGAGAGTAAAAATGCGTATTACTTAGTGCTTCGTGAGTCGCAAACAGAGCTTGGTAAAATAGTTTCGTTTAAAGAGTGGATGCTGAGCTTAGTAGAGCATGAGCAAGAACATGAGTATTAATAATGATTGAATGGTTTAAAAGCACGGAGCAACCTGCAATAGCACAGTTTATATTTGCACATGGCGCAGGTGCTGGTAGCGATTCTGACTTTATGCAGCACATGGCAAAATTAATAAGCGAGCAGGGTGTTGATGTTGGTTTATTTGATTTTGAATATATGCAAATCGCTAAACAAACTAATAAACGCAGGCCTCCTGAGCGAGCACCAAAGTTACTTATTTATTATGAACGAGTGCTAACGAATGCGCAGCCAGATTTGCCGTTGTTTATAGGCGGTAAATCGATGGGCGGTCGCATGGCATCAATGCTTGCATGTAGTACAGAGCAAAGCCTTTCAGGTGTTATAGCATTTGGTTATCCATTTCATCCGCCGGGTAAGCCAGAAAAATTACGCACCGATCATTTTGCTGATATTGTTTGCCCTTTTTTAGTATTACAGGGCGAGCGAGATACATTTGGTACACGTGAAGAACTTCTTACTATGAAAATGCCAAAGCAGTCTTTGTTTACTTGGCTGAGTGATGGCGATCACTCATTAAAACCACGTAAAAAAAGTGGCGTAACTGAACTGCAGAATAGAGAAACAGCAGCGTTAAGTGCTGTTGAATTTATTAAGCAACAAATTGAGATACGTTAAGACTCGAGCAGGGGGTTAGATGATTAAATTATTTTTAATGACCGGTAGTATTTTTTGTATGCTTTCGGTGATGTTAGGTGCATTTGCTGCCCATGGTTTAAAAAGCCGCTTATCGGAGTATTCATTAGGCGTTTTTAAAACGGCTGCTGAGTATCAAATGGTACATGGACTTGCACTTATTGCGGTGGCTATTTTAATTAAATGGGGCATAAACCTGAGTTGGGCTGGTGGCTTTTTTATAATGGGCACACTACTTTTTAGTGGTAGTTTATATTTACTCGCTCTAACAGGAATGAAGTGGCTTGGGCCTATAACACCGCTTGGTGGGTTGTGCTTTATTATTGGTTGGATTGTTATTTTAGTGCAAGTTGCACGATTTAAGTTTTAAAGAGTTTAAGGGTTAATATGTCTAGTGTTGTGATTTTTTGTCGTAGTGGTTTTGAAAACGATGCTGCTGCTGAAATAACGTTTCATGCTGCAGAGCAAGGTTTTGCAGGGTATGTAAAAGCAAAACCAAATACAGGTTATGTTGTTTACGAATGTTTTGAAGCGCATCACAGCGATGAAATAATCAAAAAAGTTGATTTTAAAAACATGGTGTTTGCACGTCAATGGTTTGCCGGCACATTACTTGAAAACATGCCAGTAGAGGACCGTGTGAGCGCAGTAGTTGAAGCTGCTAAAGATTTTACATTGTGCTCAGAACTGCGCGTTGAAACGCCAGACACAAACGAAGGCAAAGAGCTTTTAACGTTCTGTAAAAAAATCTCAACACCGCTTAAAAAAGCCCTCGAAAAACAAAATACTGTACTACGTGAGCCAAAAGCAAATCGCCCAGTAATGCATGTCATGTTTTTAACAAACAATACGGCTTATGTTGGTTACTCGTATAGCTTTAATAATTCTCCATTTTTCATGGGTATTTTGCGCCTTCGTATGCCAAGCGATGCACCGAGTCGCTCAACGTTAAAACTCGATGAAGCATTTAACGTATTTATACCTGAGCAACAACGCGAGTCACGCGTAGCTGCCGGTATGCGCAGTGTTGATTTAGGTGCATGCCCTGGTGGTTGGACTTATCAGCTTGTACGCCGTGGTATGTTTGTAAGTGCGATTGATAACGGCCCAATGAATGACGATTTAATGCAAACTGGGCAAGTTAAACATTTTAGAGCCGACGGTTTTAAATATCGCCCAGAAAAAAGAAATATTACTTGGTTAGTGTGCGATATGGTGGAAAAACCGACCAAAGTGACTACGCTAATGATTGACTGGGCAGTAAATGCATACGCAAAAGAGTTTATATTTAACTTAAAGCTGCCTATGAAAAAACGCTTTGATAGTGTTTATGAATGTCTTTCGATGATCAGAAAAGAGCTTGAGAAACAAGGTATCAATTACGAGTTGCAAGCTAAACATCTATATCATGATCGTGAGGAAATAACCGTTCATTTAAACGTTACTAAGGTGCCACAAAATTTGTATAGTTAATATGTAGAGGCTAAAAGTGGTAAAAAACAATATTAATAAATGGCTAAGTTTACTTTTTTTATCACTTTTAATCACAGGCTGTGGCGGGGGAGGCGAAAGTAGTGATACAACTACGGCCCCTGGTAACGCTGCGCCCAGTGTTACGCTTTCGGTTAGCAGTAACGTTATTACTTCTAATCAATCATTTACTATTACAGCGCTTGCAAGTGATAGCGACGGACAAATTGCCAGCTATCAATGGCAACAACTTAGCGGGCCTGAGTTTACGTTTACCTCTAACGGTAACACGCTTACAGCCACTGCACCTAGTGTAACAACCGATACGACCTTTAGCTTTTCGGTTACAGTTACTGACAACTCAGCTGCTACTGCACAACAAGTTTTTTCAGGCACTATCATCTCTCAAAATAATGCTCCTACAGTTAATATAACAGGCCCAAGTAGTGCACTTGCCAGCACACAAGTTAGTTTAGTTGCTAACGCTCAAGATACAGATGGCACTATAAGTAATATTAATTGGATTCAGTCTGCTGGGGACAATGTTGAGTTTTCACAAACTGATGGAGTCCTTAGTTTTACCGCCCCTAATGTATCTGAAAATACAACACTAGGTTTTAGCGTAACCGTAACTGACAATGCAGGTAAAAGCGCTCAAGCGAGTAAAACGGTTTTAATTAATCAAGTAAATAGCGCGCCAACAGTCATTGTTACAGGCCCTGAAGAAGCTGAAAAAGGCGTTAGTGTAACCTTAGTTGCAGATGCACAAGACAGCGATGGTAGTATTAATAGCATAACTTGGCAGCAAATAAGTGGTCCTGTAGTTGAACTTACTCAAACACAAACAAGCATTAGTTTTAATGCGCCCACTGTTGCACAAAATACCAATGTTACATTTGTGGTTACTGTAACCGATGACGATAACGCTACAAATAGCGCTCAAAAAACAGTTGTAGTATTAGCACCAAACAATCCACCAACTGCAGATGATGTAAGTATTAGCGTGCAATATAATCAAGCCACAGAATTTAGTTTAGTAGTTAGCGATGCCGATAACGATACCGTTCAGATTGATTTTGGTGATGATTTAAATGGTGCACAAATTAGTGTTATTGATGCACAAGCCTTACTTTTTAGCTACACGCCTCCTGCAAACAGTATCACTTCACAAAGCTATACGTTAACTGCGTCTGATTCAAAAGACACAACCGAATTTACCCTGAATATTACTGTGGTTGATTCAACGCCCGCTACAATTAGTAATGTAACACCCCAAAGTAATAATGACCCAGTTCTTGTAGATAGCCCTGTTAGTATTACATTTTCAGATATTATGCTAACGAGCACTTTAGCAGTTAATTCTAGTAGTGGTGTTTGTACAGGAAGCGTACAAGTGTCGGCAGATAATTTTACTACTTGCTTGGCCTTAAATATTGAAAGTTTGTCGGGTACTACTAGTGACACAAGTACTTATTTTCATACTGTAAATGTAAGCGCAAGCTTTAATGAAGATACCCAATATATTGTCCGTGTTACAGCTGATTTAACTAATTTTGATGATACGGCCATTGAAACGCAAACCGCTACTTCTTTTACTACCTCTAGCCAAGATATAAAAATAACTGAAGTTTCTTCTGTGCAATTTAGTAACGACTTACCTTGGATTGAAATTTATAACGGCACAGGGGCTGCTGTAAACTTACAGAGTTATTCGCTTAAAACCCGCAGTATTAATATGATTAATAGCTCGACTAGTGCAGAGACAACTTTTTCACTGCCCAATAAAGAGCTTGAAAATGGTGAGTACCTTATTTTACAAAGCAAGTTTGGAGATGATTTTTTAGTCAGTGCATCAGTTAACAACCCTAAAATAGCGCTTGTAGGTAATGCTAGTGATGAAATTAGACCTTATTGGTACATAAACGGTTTTGTAGAATTACTTAATAGTGCAGGTACACAAACAATCGACTTTGTAAAATTTGGTAACTCAGTACAAGAACCAGTAACGCCATCACAATGGCAAGGTGGTAACGCAGAGCAAATCATCTCCGAGCAAGGAGGCAGCTTAAAGCGCGAGCTTAATGCGACAGACACTAATCAAAGTACTGATTGGAGTTATTCTGTGTTTAACACACCCGCTGGGCCAAACAATATAAATTGCACAATAGATGATGATGAGGATGGTATTCCTGATTGCGCTGAGCAACAGGGTACAACATTCGCGGGTTTACCACTTTATGAGTGGGGGGCGCGTACCTCACAAAAAGATATATTTATTGAAGTTGATTATATGGACAGCAGTGATGTAGGTATTACTCCACATCGAACAGCACTTGAAAAAGTAGCCACTGTTTTTGCAGAAAAAGGCTATACAGTCCACTTTGACGTAGGTGATTTGTTTGATCAAAATACAAATACAGCACCGCAAAACTTTGATTTAGGTGGCGGAAATCTTGTCCCTTTTAATAGCTATACCCCGTTTGAATACGATTTAAGTAGCCCTAATTTATTTGCTTATAAAATGGAATATAGCGATATAACTCGCAGGCCCATTTTCCATTATTTATTAATGGCAAGTAGTGGTAACGAAGACGGTAGTATTAGTGGTTCGGGTATTGCTGAGATAAGCGGTAATGATTTAATGGTAACTATGGGGGGCTGGGGTTTAACGCTTGATACGCAAGTAGCAACCAATGTAACTTATAATTATCAAGCATCAACAATATTTCATGAGTTAGGTCATAACTTAGGTTTATACCATGGCGGTGATGAAGAAGTTAATTTTAAGCCTAATCATTTAAGCTCTATGAACTATTTATATCAATTAGCGGGTTTATCAACAATAGGTAATAACGAAGGCGATCGCTACTATGAGCGTTTTTACCCAGGCAATGCTAGTTGCGATATTGCACCAAATACTAATAGTCATTTAGGCTCTACGGATGATTTTATTATTAATTATTCAAATGGTAGTTCAGCAGATTTAAATGAAAGCACCATACTTGAAATACAGGGGTTAAATAGAAATAGCTCACTACCAGTTGATTTTAATTGTAATGCAATTAACACCGAAAGCTTAACCAGCTTTGATACTAACCAAGATAATACAATATCAATACTGAGTGATGTAGATGAGTGGAGCATGCTTAATTTACAGTTTTATATGCAAAGTGCAGGTAATCGATTTGGCGTGCCAAATACAAATAACAGTAAGGTGCATAATTTACAAAGCTCGCCTACTAATATTGAAACGCTTCCCAGTTATATAAAAGAAGCACAGCCAAGTAGTGCAATTATTGCTGAGTTAAAAGCAATTAAAGAGCAACAGTATGAAGCCGATGCTCAGCACTAAGTTTATTATCTTGAGTAGTTTTTTTAGCTTACTAATAGCGTGTAGCGATACTAACAATGCACGTGAGTGGTTACTAAAAAATGATAATTTGTATTATAAAAATACAGCTGTTGACTGGCGAATTGAATCAGTAAAGGACTGTAATACATGCGTTATAAGCCAAGATGTTGTTTATCAGCCTGAAGGTATTAGTCGTTATAATACGTTAATGCAGAGTCAGAATTGGGTCGCGGTACATGAACTAAGTAAAATCAATGTCATTCGTTTAAAGATGCCAGACCAAACACCTTATTTATACGTAGAGCGTGTAAAAGGTCAAATACTAAAGCTGTTTGATCAGCAGCAAAACTACAGTATAAAAATTGGTGAAGTTACAGCCGTTAATATTAATAATCAGCGCTTTAGTATTTTGATTAAAAAATTTGAAGAAGTAGATAAACAAAGCGATGCATTACCAAGGCGTGCATCGCTTGAGTTTATTGCTTTAAAAATAGATTAAAAAAAGCACCTTAGGTGCTTTTTAATCTAGAATGCGGTGTCCTTCGGATATTGAAAAAGTCAGCAACCTGTTAATTAACTGCGATATTTTGGACGATAGTTATCTACCCATAAACGTGTTGCACCGCACACTGCGACTGGCATAACTATTAAGTTTATAAAAGGGATAGCAGTTAACAACATAACAGCAAAACCAAATCCGTATGACAAACCTTGCTTAGATTTTAAATCGTCTTTCATTTGCTTAAAGTCAATTTTATGATTATCAAACGCATAGTCTTCGTATTGAACTGCGTACATCCAACAAGTAAATAACACCCATAGTATTTGACCAATGACCGGTAAAACCCATAACAATATAAAAAAGCCAATTGCGCGAGGAAGGTAGTAGCATAGTTTTGTCCACTCACGGGCAAGCATGCGAGGTATATCTTTAACTAGTTCGGCAAAGCCGTCATCGTTAATTTTTTGACCTGTTAGGTAAAGCTCAACTTTTTCACTCAAGAGCGCATTGAAAGGGGCTGCAATAAAATTAGTGATAACTGTAAAGAGCATACTATAGCTAAACAAAACAACTAATACAGCAATAGGCCACATTAGCCACTCTAACCAGCTTAACCACTCGGGGAGCATGTTGTTTATGTAGCTAAAACTATCACTTAACCAGCCAACTAAAAAAAACAGCGAGCTACCAAACAGCAAAATATTAATTAATAGCGGAATAAGGACAAAACGCTTTAGCCCTTTTTGGCTAATTAATTTAAACCCCGAAAAAAAGTATTCCATACCTTGTGTGATCTGCACTGTAACCTCAAAAAATATTTACCATTACTTATAGTATAAATAGCTTAAAAATTTTGAACAGTACTTTTAAGTAACAAAGTGTTAGCTTTAATATTGTGGTTTTGTTTATATAGTAACAATAGGTGTTCAGTAATATGCAACTATGATTATTTTAGACAGGCCCGATTATTTTTTGCCAATAAAATAAAAAACTTACTAATCATGACTATACTGAACTTTACTGCGTAAGAAAAAAGCGCTTGATTAAAGCTTTTGTTGTTTCAATGTGTATAAATAATACGGGTAAAGGAAAATGGGTACGGATAGGTTAAAAAAGTTATTATCTCACCAGCAAGGCATTTTATCTAAAATTGCATTAGGGGTACCTTTAAGTGAGGTGCTTACTGAAATTTGTTCATCAATCGAGCAGATTATTGATGATGAATCCGCTAGGTGTTCAATCTTATCAGTTAAAGGCCAGCAGCTTTTTCATTGCGCAGCTCCTAATATTCATCCAGAGTACTGTAGTTTGCTTAATGGAGTCTATATAGGGCCAAAAGTGGGCTCATGTGGTACTACTGCATTTTCGAAATCGCGCACTATTGTTGAAAATATCGAAACTTCACCGCTGTGGGAGGACTTTAAAGACTTAGCACTAAAGTTTGGTCTTAAGTCATGTTGGTCAACGCCTATTTTTTCAACTCAAGCCGATTTATTAGGCACCTTTGCTATCTATCACAGCACTCCTAAATCACCATCAAAGCAAGACTTAGAGTTAATCGATTTTTTTGTACACTTTTCTAGTATCGCTCTTGAAAAAAGTAACGAATTTAACAAAGCAAAACAGCTGCTCGCGAATTTACAGCAAAGTAATGAAAAGTTTAAAGCCTTCACTAAGGTAATGCCTGATCTCATTCTTATTTTAAGTGAAGAGGGAATTTATACCGATGTGTATGGTACCTCTAATGAGTTACTGCTTGATTCAAGCAAGGACCTTATTGGTCAAAGTGTTAAGGATCTGCTCTCCCAAGACGATGCACAAATGATAATGGACGTTATTAAAAAAACACTCTCGACTAACGAGACGCAAATTTTTGAATATGAATTAGCTGTACCAAAGGGGAATATAGTTTTTGAAGGCAGGGCTGCTGCATTAGATCATTACCACCCCAATAGTCCTACAAAAAGGCACGTAGTATGGATGGCCAGAGATATTTCAATAAAGAAAAAGGCCGAACAAGAAGTACATAAGCTTGCTTTTTACGACCCATTAACGAATCTTCCAAATAGAAGAATGCTTAGCGACAAATTAAGCATGTGTGTGGAGAGTGTTAAGCGTGATAAAAATATAGGGGCGTTATTATTTTTAGACCTAGATAATTTTAAGCGTATTAATGATTCACTTGGGCACAGTGCGGGTGATGAAGTACTTGTGGAATTATCAAAAAGGTTAAGCGCAATAATAAAAGGCTCTGATACGTTGGCCAGAGCGGGTGGCGATGAGTTTATTATTTTACTAAAACACGTTGGAGAAAATACACAGCAGGCGAGCATCGAGTGCAAAATAGTAGCCAAAGAGATTCAAAGAGCTTTTCATGATAAATTTGAAGTGGGCAATCTTGCATTTCAAGTAAGCTGCAGCATAGGTATTTGTCTAATTGATAGCGTAAATGCGCAGGCAGGCAATATATTAAAATTTGCAGACACGGCTATGTATCGTTCTAAAAATAAAGGGGGGAATAGCAGTAGCTTTTACGATCCAGCCTTACAAACACTGCTTGAAAAACAAACTGAACTAGAAACCGATATAGTCAGGGCGATTGCATCTGATGAGTTTTGTGCTTATTTTCAGCCTCAGGTAAATACGTATGGTGATGTTATTGGTGCTGAAGCACTCATTAGGTGGAACCATCCTCAAAAAGGGTTAATAGCGGCAAACGAATTTATACCAATTGCAGAGCAATACGGGCTTATTCAAAAACTACAAAATATTGTTTTACATGATATATGTATTTTAATAAACGAACTTAAAGCAGATAACATAATTGACGACTCGTTTAGTGTTTCAATTAATATTAGCCAAAGCCAGTTTAATTCATCAAATTTAAAAGGAGAGCTGTTTAGCACTATCAATAAATTTGATATTCGAGCACAGCAAATTAAGTTAGAAATAACCGAGTCAATGCTCTCAAGCGATATAGATTATACAATTAGGCAAATGAAAGAACTCATTGCCGCTGGCTTTTTATTTTCGATTGATGATTTTGGAACCGGTTACTCCTGCTTAGCGTACTTAAGTGCGTTTCCTGTTAAAGAATTAAAAATAGATAAAAGCTTTATTGATAAAATTTTAGATAGCACGGTTGGCTTTAATATTGCGCAAACAATTATCAGTTTAGGAAAAAGCTTAAACTTAGAGGTAGTTGCAGAGGGCGTAGAAACAACAGAACAATATGACTTACTTAAAAAAATGAATATTGACGCCATGCAAGGCTACTTAATTGCAAGGCCGATGGATAAAGAAGGCTATGCAAAATGGCATAGCGCTAATACTAATGCGCAATAATACTTGGACACTACTATTTATTAATTAGTAATAATTTAGCAAAATTTATAAACTTGCTAGGCCACTTTTGCTCTTTTAGCTGGTGAAATGTCATAACCCATATGCTAAATAAGGAGTAAAGATTTTTTAATTAAACAATGCTAAGCTATGACCGCTTAAATATATTATTTAAAGCTTAATAAACTTATAACAATGAATGGAAGCTTTATGCAGTTAGTCGATTTGAACCCGAATGATCCCGACGTGGTAAATGTATTTGATGATATAGACCGACTTATAAATTCTTTATATCCTGTGGCTACCGCACAGTCTCTGGAGTTAAACGAATTAACCTTACCTAATGTGTACGCTATTGGTTTAAAAACTGAAGAAGGTATTATTGCCTGCGGTGCGATTGTAGAGAAATTTGATACCCAGCCTTACGGCGAAATAAGACGTTTATATGTAAAACCAAGTCATCGTGGTAAAGGGCTATCAAGACGTATTATGCAGATTTTATTGCATCAAGCTGGCGAAAAACAAATCCCGTTAATACGCTTAGAAACAGGCCCAAAACAAATAAAATCAATCAATTTATATGAAAATTTAGGCTTTAAACGCTGTAGCAGTTTTGGCTCATATGTAGATAATCCACAAAGTGTTTTTATGGAATTAGGGCTTAGTAAATAAGTTCATTAACGCTGCGACATGTTAAAGCTTAATGTGTCGTAAATATCTTCCTTCATTATTATCTTGTAATAAAAGTCATACTCAAACTAGTAACTATAAAAGCAGCTTTTATAGTGATGCAAAAATACTTCACTGTTTTTAACACCTGTCTTCGTATAAAATCTGCCTCGATAATTAGTGACTAACTTACAAAGCGAGAATTTTTATCTTTTCTAAAAGTAGCAATAAACAAATGAGCGAAATAACAGTAGTAACCCACAATGGTAATTTTCATGCAGATGACGTTTTTAGTATTGCGGTACTTAAACATGTTTTGCCAACGTTTAAATTGGTACGCACACGCGATAAAGCGCTTATAGAAAGTGCCGACTACGTAATAGATGTAGGTGGGGAATACGATCCTGAAACTAATCGCTTTGATCATCATCAACGTGGTGGTGCAGGCGAGCGAGAAAATGGCATTCCTTTTTCATCATTTGGTTTAGTGTGGAAAAAATACGGCTTAGCACTGTGTGATGATAACCAGGCCGTTGCTGATAGAGTGGATTCAGGCTTAGTTTCAACTATTGACGCCATTGATTGTGGTCATGTTGAAGGTGTATCAAAAGGGATAAGCTTGAGCCAAACAATTTCAATGTTTAACCCTACATGGGAAGAAGAAAGTAACTTTGATACCTGTTTTGATGAAGCCGTTGAATTTGCAGCACGTATGCTCATTCGTTTTATCGCCTCAGCTCACGGTAGTGTTAATGCAAAAGAGATTGTCGCCAGAGCAATTGAAAATGCAGACGATGCCAGAGTAATCGTGCTTGAAAAGTACACACCGTGGAAAAAAACAGTGCATATTTTATCAAGTGAGGCGCTATACATGGTTTACCCATCGCATTCTGGGCAATGGATATTACAAACAGTACCCGTTGAGCCTGGCTCGTTTGAAGATAGAAAACCGCTTCCTAAAGCATGGTCTGGTTTATCTGATCAAGCGTTCGTAGATGAAACAGGTATTGATGACGCAGTGTTTTGCCATAATGGTTTATTTATAGCGGGTACCAAGTCGTTTGAAAGCACAATGAAACTTGCCACTATGGCGCTTAGCGAATAACAACGCACTAAGCATAACAATTTATATAGATTGTTATGCTTGTTATTTTTGCGCGGAGCATTATGTTTGAATTAAAAACAATCGCACTTTTTATTATTACAGCCTTAGCTGAAATAGTGGGGTGCTATTTGCCCTACCTTTGGCTAAAACAAGATAAAAGCATTTTACTTTTAATTCCTGCGGCTTTAAGTTTGGCACTATTTGCATGGTTGCTATCTTTACACCCTACTGCTGCCGGACGTGTATATGCAGCTTATGGCGGCGTATATATTTGCGTTGCGCTATTATGGTTATGGGTTGTAGATGGCGTAAAGCTTACTATGTGGGATATTATCGGTGGTTTAGTAGCACTGCTAGGTATGGCAATAATTATGTTCGCCCCAAAGTCTATTTAATTCAAATGCATGCCAAAGCTTACTCATAATGAAATTACCCTTGAACTACCCGAAAGCCGATTTTTTGAAGATATGTTTGGAGTAGACTATCCAGGTTATCTCCCTTATTGGCTTGCTTATATGAGCCCAAAAGAGAGGCAAGCGTACCTCCTAGCTACAAAATCTGAGTATATGGATATAGTTGATGAAATGTATAGCGAAAGTTTTAATTGGCAGGAATGGCTACCTTACCCTTATTAAAACATCGCAAATTGTAATACCAAACCAGCACTCATATTTTAATGGAATAAAAGATTGAATATATTATACCTTGTGATTATTTTTATATTTATAGCAGCTAGTTTCCTATTTTTTGCATTTTTAATTTATAGACTACCAAAACCCCTGCAGCAAAAATGTATTGAAGGTGAAATTGTATTTGTTTTTATTGATAAAAATACATGTTTTAGACACTTTCTTGAAACTGTTATTTTAAGAAATAAAGTAGTTACTTTAGCTGATAATAATACGGCCTTTTATGTAAATGCAAATGACTATAAAAAACTCTGGAAAGTTAGTCCACATAAATTATCTACAATAGGCAATACTTACAAGTTGAGGTTAATTACTACGACTTTACTGTTTGGTGGGTATGGTTTATCTACGGTTGAAAATATGACAGAGATAGATAAAAAGCCAATAATAGTTAAATAAAGAGTCAGTTATACAATACTCATAAGTAGTTGTGTGCGGTTATTGGTGCTGGTGGATGTATGCTAAGCGTTTTTGACGTGCAGTTTTTATTCACTTTGCAGAATACATAGGTAATACTTGGTCACAACACGTTGGCTAAACAGCAGTAATTTGAGGTGTTGAGAACACCTTACTCTAATCCATCAAAAGTAAATTTTATAAACAAAGTAACTCAAGATGAATTTTATTGAATGAGCTAACTCATTTTTGCTAATAAAATTTATAATGAGTCATTTAAAAACAGCCATTTTTTATAACTTTTCTTATCTTTAAAAATCATCAAAGTCCTGTTTTATATATGCTAGCGGGCAATAGTTGTTTGGTTATTTTTTTAACATCAAAAATCACTCGTTACGAGCAAAAATACTTGTTGGACTTGAATCTCTATTTTTCTTTTAATGCGCGGCACTAGCCGAGCCGGCATTAATTAAACAAAAGAGAAAGATAAATGAAAGAGACAACATCACTAGAACAAGCTCGTACGAGCTACAATGTTCGTCATTGGAGCCAAGGTTTTTTTGGTATTAATGATCAAGGTGATGTGTATGTTGCGCCCAAGGCTCATGCACCAGAGCAAACCATTGCATTAACAGATATCGCAAAGCAACTACAAGATAAAGGTTTAAGCTTACCTGCTTTAGTTCGTTTTCCGCAAATTTTACACCATCGTGTACACAGCTTATGCGGCGCATTTAATACTGCGATTGAAAACTATGGTTACCCTAAAGACTATCTATTAGTTTACCCAATAAAAGTAAACCAACAACGTGAAGTGGTTGAAGAAATAGTAGCAAGCCAAGCACAAGTAGAAAAAAAACAACTTGGTTTAGAAGCCGGCAGCAAGCCTGAATTACTAACGGTACTAGCACTGGCTGAAAAAACCAGCGCTGTTATTGTATGTAATGGCTACAAAGATAAAGAATACGTACGTTTAGCACTTATTGGCGAAAAGCTAGGTCATAAAGTGTATATCGTACTTGAAAAGCTTTCTGAGCTAGACATGGTCCTTAGCCAAGCAAAAGAGCTTAACGTAAAACCACGCATTGGTATTCGTGTACGTTTAGCGTCGCAAGGTAAAGGTAAGTGGCAAGCGAGTGGCGGAGAAAAATCAAAATTTGGTTTATCTGCATCGCAAGTTTTACATGTAGTTAATCGTTTAAAAGGCGCAAACCAGCTTGATTTATTGCAGCTTGTGCATTTTCACTTAGGGTCACAAATGGCGAACATTCGTGACGTACGTTTAGGTGTAAGCGAAGCTGCGCGTTTTTACTGTGAGCTACGTAAATTAGGCGCAGAAATTGATTGTCTTGATGTAGGCGGTGGTTTAGCTGTTGATTACGACGGCACGCGTAGTCAGTCGCATAACTCTATGAATTATAGTTTAGCTGAATATGCGAATAACATTGTGTACACCATTGGTGATACATGTAAGCAATATGAGCAACCAATGCCGACTATTATTTCTGAGTCGGGTCGTGCGCTTACGGCGCATCATGCTGTGCTTATTTCTAATGTTATTGGTACTGAAAGTTACACGCCAGAAGAGTTAGTAGCGCCAGCGGCAGATGCACCCCTGTTATTAAAAAACATGTGGGCATCGTTTGTACAGTTAACTGATTTAACGGATGACCGTGCATTAATTGAGATTTATCACGACAGCCAAGGTGATTTAGCTGAAGCGCATAACCAATTTGCACTCGGGTTATTAGACTTAGCGCAGCGTGCGTGGGCTGAACAAATTAATATTCGTATTTGTTATGAACTTAACAAGCACATGGATAACAAAAACCGTTTTCATCGTCCTATTATTGACGAGTTAAACGTACGTTTAGCCGATAAGTTTTTTGTAAATTTTTCGTTATTTCAATCGCTTCCAGATGCATGGGGCATTGATCAAGTGTTTCCGGTATTGCCATTAAGTGGCTTAACTGAAGCACCAAAAAAACGTGCTGTATTACTTGATATAACCTGTGATTCAGATGGCGCACTTGAGCATTACGTAGATGGACAAGGTATTGAAAGCACATTACCTGTACCAGAATTTAGTGCCGATAAACCTTATTTAATGGGCTTTTTCTTGGTGGGCGCTTATCAAGAAATTTTAGGTGATATGCATAACCTGTTTGGCGATACGCACAGCGCAATTGTTAATATGGATGAGCAAGGCGTTGCAAGTATTACCGAGATAAACCAAGGTGACACTGTTGCCGATATGATGCGCTATGTACATTTAGATGTTGAAAGTTTTCAGCAATCATACGAGCAGTTAGTAAGCACTAAAATTGAAAAACACGAACAGCAAAGCGTTTTAGACGAGTTGCAAAACGGCCTTGATGGCTACACTTATTTAGAAGAGTTATAAGCAATGTCAACTTTGTTTGGTCACGCAGATCACTCATTGTACTCAAATGGGATGACGTTTTTACGTCGTCCTATGGTGCAAAACATTAATGCAATTGATGCAGACGTAGTGGTTTTAGGCTTACCATTTGATTTAGCGACCTCGGGCCGCCCTGGTGCGCGCTTAGGCCCTGATGCAATTCGTCGTGCATCGGTTCATTTAGCATGGGAAGACACTAAATACCCGTGGACGTTCCCGTTGTTTGAGCGCTTAAAAGTGGCAGACGCAGGGGACTTTACTTACCCTGTCGGGGATCCTGAGTATTTTACTGCGCAACTAGAAATGGCTGCTGATCAAATACTTCGCCAAGGTAAAACACTATTAGGTTTAGGGGGCGATCACTTTGTAACGCTTCCGCTATTACGTGCTCACGCAAAAATACATGGCAAAATGGCGTTAGTACATTTTGATGCGCACACCGATACCTATAGCAATGGCTCGCGTTTTGATCACGGCACTATGTTTTATCATGCACCAATGGAAGGGCTGATTGATGTTGAGCACAGTATACAAATAGGTATTCGTACCGACTTTGATCAAAGTAAACATGAGTTTGCTGTGATTGATGCAATGCAAGCCAACGATTTACATGCTAATGATATTGCAGCGCAAATACTTGAGCGAGTAGGTGACCTACCTGTTTACTTAACGTTTGATATAGATTGTTTAGACCCTGCGTTTGCGCCTGGTACAGGCACTCCTGTGTGTGGTGGTTTAACGTCAGATAAAGTACTTAAAGTACTGCGTGCGCTAAAAGGCATAAACATGGTGGGTATGGATGTGGTAGAAGTATCACCTTCGTACGACCAAAGTGAGCTTACCGCAATTGCTGCAGCAACCATTGCGAGCGAATTACTGCATTTGTGGACGCATAAAAATAAGTACTAATTTTATAAATTTTGTACTACAAAAAAGGGTATACATTTGCATACCCTTTTTTATTTAGAGGTATCGATTATTCAACTGCTCAATTTCTTTTAACCAAATAACGCTTAGCCCAATAAGCGGCAGGTTAGTAGTTACAGGGTTAAATGCTTCAATAAGCAATTGTGGCTGCATTGCAACTACAGCGAGTAAAAGGCCAATTAATGCTAAAACATTTAAAATTACTAGATGTTTATTTTTATAAAATACAAATAAACACACGCCAAATATAATTTCACCAATTCCCGCTGAACGTGTAATTAAATCAGACACCTGTTCAGAATAGCCCGCACTGCCAGTCATTAATTTTTCAAGCGGTGCAATATGATAAAGCTTTGGGAAAAAGCCGTGATATATCCAACTTAAACTCACTATGTAGCGAGCAAGTTGAATATAACCGCGATTATTTCCTAGCATTGTCAATACGCTCTTGTGCACTTGGGTGGCTAGATAAGTACTCTAATAAGTCATTTACTTTTTCTAGGTGTTCGTTTTCGCTGGTATGGCTTTCTTGCAGCGCTTCTATTGCATCAGCAAAGTCATTACTCGAATACCCAAGCGATTCTAATTGGGTGAGTGCAAAGCTATCTGCCTCGCGTTCCATATCTCGTGAAAACCCTTGCTGAGCAAACGATGCACCCGTACCTAATGCAACCTCTGCAACTCCCTCTAAATCACCAAATACAACTGCTAGTACAATCGTACTTGCGGCAGATTGTGCTGTAATACGTACGCTATGCTGGTGGACTACATGGCCCATTTCGTGTAGCAATACCGCTTTTAGTGCATTGGGTTTATCGGCAAGTAAATTTGCTAAATCATCGGTTACCACGATACGGCCATGGGGTAGTGCAAACGCGTTAGCACCAAAGCTGTCTGATTTATAAAACGATAACCTATAAACCGATTGATCAAGCGATAACGCATTAAGCATACTTGTAAAATGTGCTTGTACTTTAGTTTGCTGCTCTGCGGGCAGCTCACTTGGGTCAAGCGCAATCTTTTTAATTAGTGTAAAACTTTGCTCCCCCATCTGTTCCACAACATTACGTGGCAGGGTATCAACACTATAAACAGCAATGGCCGGTACCGCTTTATAAAGTACTAACCACATAAAAAGTGGTGTAAATATGACTGCGGCTAAAATTACCCATTTACTTTTTTCAAGGCGCTCCATTATGTGATGGTTATTTTCTTTAAATGGCCATCTGTAACTTACATCTTGAGGGATAAAACGACTGCCATCTTCAAAGTTTAATTCGTCGGCAAGTCCTGCCATCCCTGAACTTAATGTTAGACTTGAGATTACGTGGCGAGCGATAACGTGTTCATCGTTGATAACCTCAATGTGTGTGTCGCTAATAGTGGCAACACACACTTGATAGTTACTCGATGCGATGGGGAAAAAATGTCCCTTTACATGCATGGTGAGCTCTTAAGTTAGAGAAAGGTCAATATCAAATACGTTTGCAGCTTCTTCAGCAAATGATGATTGCTGTTCTTGCGCGGTATCGATTAGGTTTAATGCACCAGGATAAATAGTGACGTTAGTTACATCAGCGAGCATTTTTGATGTACGTACTTTTGTCCATGGGTATGCAAGCCCTAAAGAAAATACAATAGCCAACATATTAGTTAATAGTAAAACAGCGAAAGGAATTGGTTTTAGCTCTGATTTAAATGTAGCAACGCCTTCAAAATGGCTGTTATCAAAAATGTGATTTCTAATAGCGGCGTGCCATACAGCAGAAACAATGGCAATCATTAGCACATAGGCAATCATCATAAAGATAGGAAGCATAACCATCGCTGCAGAGTTTTCTAAATTTTGTTGGTTTTCAATATCTACTAAGTTGAGGCCAAATAATCCTAAAATCCCCATAAATACCACCATGGTGATAGAGCTCACTACAAAGCAAATAAGCGCTGTTAGGTAATAGGTTTCGCCTTTAAGATTTACAGTAAGTGGTTTATCGCCATAACTAATATTGCTATGGATATAACTATCAATACGTTTTATAACATAAGGCATTAATAAATAAAGCGTAAATATGCTTGCAATAGGTAAAAGTATAAAGTTAACAAAGGCTTCGCCATAACTGCCTTTAAAAGCAAAGCGAACATTACGATGGCGGGTCATACGCAGATTAAAACGTAAGCCTTGGTTAATAATCCATGGCATTAAAAAGATAAAACCAAGAGCAATAAATAGGCCTAAAATAGGCATAAAGCTAATTGAGAATGTGTAAATAAAAAATACAACAACCGCTAAAATCCGACCTTTTAAAATTTGTATTGGTGTTGCTAGGTAGTCAAAACTATGGCCATCTATACGGGTGTGGCCGTAAAAATAGCGATGCGTACGTACTTTTGCCCACGCCGAATATATGCCAAGCGTAATAACGCTAAGTAATATATTTACAATCCAAATTCCAAAAAACTCACCACCTTTACCACTAAATTGCACTTTTCCGCTAAAAATTGGTTCAGCAGGTTCATTTATTGGTGGGGTTGTTTCAGATGGGGTAGGGTGTATTGATTCCATTAAATTATATCCATGTTGTTTTTTTGTTAATTTACCCATTTTTAGTGCAAAATTCAATGTTTATAATTATCCAACCCTTCTGCAAACAGCTATGAATAGGCGTTTTAAATATTGAGTTAAATACTCTAATACTTTTTTATAAATAAACCTCGCTGGTTTATTTATTTGGCTGGTAACTGGGGTCTTTAGCTTATTAATATGCGATTTAGCTACTATACATACTTAGTGCTGCTTAAATGTAATGGCATTAATTATGTATTAAGCACACCTACGTACAATTAAGCTAATTGATTTATATGCCAAAATAATAGATTGTAAGAGTAGTGCGGATGTAAATTTATTTAGGTTTTACAGCTTTTATCACCGCTTTAAATAACATTAGGATATTTATTATGTTCCAAGCAGTCGTGTTAGGGGGGTTAGAGTTTAGCCCGCTGATTGTTTACTTCCCAATAGCATTTATTTTAACGGCGTTGACTCGTTTTGCTTTGCATCGACTAGATTGGCATGACCGTATTTGGAAAGTGGCTTGGTTTGAGGTGTCACTATTTGTTTGTTACTTGGCACTCGCCGTCTATTTATACCAATCTGTTTAATTAATTGAGCTATTTTGAGGCAAGAAAACCGTGTCGATAACAAGGCAAAAATTTCGTTATTTAGTTGTTCTATATCAGAAATTTTTAACACAGTTAGCGTCAGGTTTAAGCCCTCAAATTACTCAAGTATTATTGCGGGTTGGTATTACTAAGTGGAAGATAAATTGAATGATTAAATATCTGCGTATTACTTTTACTATCTTGGTTGTTATAGCTGCGGTTTTTGCTGGGCGTTGGGTATGGACTGACTACATGCATACTCCTTGGACGCGTGATGGGCGTATTCGAGCCGATATTGTCACGGTTGCTCCAGACGTGTCGGGTTGGGTAACTGCTTTAAATATTAAAGATGGTCAAAACGTACAAAAAGGCGAGGTACTTTTTAATGTTGATAAAAAGCGTTATCAAGCAGCGCTTGATAAAAGTAAAGCAAACACAGAAAACGCATTGTATACATGGGAACTTGCTAAACATAAATACGAAAGACGTGTTGAGCTAAACACTCAACAGGCAATAAGTGAAGAAACTTTAGAGTCAACACGTATCAATACTAAAATTGCTGAGGCAAATTATAACCTAGCCAAGACAGAGCAAACAATTGCGCAGTTAAATGTTGATAGAACTAAAATTGTTGCGCCTGCATCAGGGCAAATAATTAATTTAAATTTACGCCAAGGCAACTATGTAGCTCAAGGCACGCCTGTTTTTGCTATTGTTCAGTCAGATTCGTTTTATGTAACGGGTTACTTTGAAGAGAGTAAAATACCGCTTATTTATCCTGATCAAAAAGCTAAAATAGCGCTTCTAAGCGGTGGTAAGCAATTAACAGGGCATGTAGTGAGTGTAGGTAAAGCCATTGCAAATACGAATACACAAAGTAACGGACAACTTTTACCGCAAGTACAACAAACATTTAATTGGGTACGTTTATCACAGCGTATACCTGTTGATATTAAGTTAGATTCATTGCCCGAAAATACACAGCTTAGCGCAGGAATGACCGCCACTATACATCTCGCTACACGTTAAGGGGAATACAGTGGGCGTTGTATTACAAAATTTGTTTTTTCCAAAAAAACAGGCAATTATTTTTGCGACTAAGGGCGTTATAGCCATGGTGATGGCGCTCACTATTGCTATGTCGCTTAATCTTGAAAGGCCTTATTGGGCGTTAGTCTCGGCTATTTTTTTGCAATTACGCCCGCAAAGCGGATTAGTTATTGAAAAAGCAATTTGCCAAATAATAGGCACCATAGTGGGCGGTTTATTTGGCATATTGCTTTTAACTCAGTTAATTCTCTACCCTTATTTAGCGCTCGGTGCACTGGCATTATGGTTGGGGGTGAACTCTGCGTTATCGGCAATGGTACGCCAAGCAAACTTTGTTTATGCGTTTGCTATGGCCGGTGTAACAGCCGCCATTATTGTGCTTTTAGTCATGGTTACTCCGGCAATGGTGAGCAGCCAAAGTATATTTGATATTGCACAAGCGCGAGTAAGCGAAATAATAATAGGTTCTGTATGTGCTGGGCTTGTGAGTCATCTATTTTGGCCTGTAAAGGTTAAACATTTACTGCAAACACAAGCGCGGTCGGTTATAAATCAAACGTTACATTATTTAGTTATTGAGCTTGATTCTAAGGGCTCGCACGAAAACCGTCATCAGCAAATAGATGGCATTATGGCAACATTGGGATCAATAAACGAAGATTCCAGCGCAGTAAGGTACGAAGGACCAAAAGGTCCAGGACGCTCGCGTGCTGCAAATCAGTTGTCGCAAAAAGTACTTTCTTTATTGGCCTTAATTCAAATAATTGGCCGTCTACAGCGAAACCACGAAGACCTTATTACACCTACTTTAGATAAATTAATAAGTAAACTTAAGCACGTATTTGCGCAAATTAAAGAGTCTGACGATTTTGATTACTGCGCCGAACAAGTTAAAACGCTGCGTAAAGAGCTAACCGACTATAGAGCAAATACGGTGTGTGATTCGCCATTTGAATCTCACATGCTCAATGTGAGCTTAGAAGTAGCAGCCGACTTAACAATTTTACTACGCGCATACAGAGCGTTAGAAGAGCGTGATAAAACATTATTAAATGCACCCAGTATGCTTACATATCGCGACCCATTAGCTGGCATTATTGTTGGATTTAGAACTGCTTTGGTATTTTCTATCGGCGCATTTATTTGGATTAATACAGGCTCTTCTGCTGCATTATTAATTATGATTTTACCGGTCATATTTTCGATAATGTTGGCGAGAATACCGTTAGCTATTTTACAGGTGGTAATAAAGCGTTTATTGGTAGGCGTGGTGGTTGCTGCTATTGTAACTATTTTTTACGCACTCAATTTATTATCACAAAGTGGTGGGCAATTAGAAATATTGCTACTTGTATTAGCAGGGCCTTATTTTTTGGGTTTACTGCTGCTAGCTGATCAACAAACATTGCCATATGGCTTGGGGTTTTGTATCCCATTTACGATTTTGGTAAGACCCAGTACCGATATGAGCCTTGCGTTTTCAATCGATTACACACTTAGCTCTGCAATGGCAATTTTTGCGGGGGTGAGTATTTTATTTTGGATTTTTCAGTTATTCACAGGCCCGAGTGTACAATTACTTGTTCATCGTGTTTTTAAGGCCACTTATAAAGATTTACTCGAAATAAATAACCATCCAACCCCAAGTATTTGGTATAACCGCCGCATGGCCGATAGGTTAATTCGCCTAACTAATTACGATCAAGGTTCACACTCACGCGTTATTACAGATCTTGCACTAACCGCTCTAAATTTAGGGCATGCGTCGGTACGTTTAAACTCAATTTGTGAAAATTTGGCTGGTAATACAAAGCTAAAGTATTTAAATGAGTGGCAGCGAACATTAGCCGATGCATTTATGTTGGCAACCAAGGGCAAGTTTAATAATAAGTTTAAGCAAGCGTCAGATAATCTTTATGGGGAATTGGCTCAGACGGTTGACGATTCAAATCAATTAGAAGCAATAAAAGGCATGTTTATTCGCATTAATCTGACCTTTGAAAGAAGTGCGAGTAAGATAAATTAGCCCCATTCGCTGCTTTTCGAGTTCAGATGTTATAGCGAAATCTGTTATACTTGCTGGATAATTTTATGGGGCTGTTATGATTTCAAAAAACCAACTCAAACTTATTCGCCAACTTGGCCAAAAAAAGTACCGAAAGCAATATAATCAATACCTTGTACAGGGTGAGAAAAACGTACTTGAGTTATTAAACAGCCCATTAAATGTGGTTAATATTTTTGCTACAAACGAATTTATAAATGCGTACCAAGGTAAGTATCAGCACGCTAATTTTATTGAAGCTGATGAAGAAGTCCTCACCAAAGCCAGCACGCTAGTTAGCAATAATGCAGCCATTGCTATTGTTGATATGCCAAAGGCAGCTTTACCACAAGCAAGTGGCTTAATACTCGCACTTGATGGCGTATCAGACCCTGGTAATTTAGGCACAATAATAAGAGTGGCAGACTGGTACGGTATTAAACATATAGTAACTAGCACCGACAGCGCAGACGCTTACAACCCAAAAACAATTAGCGCCACGATGGGCTCATTTGTAAGGGTATCGGTAAGCCAAGTAGATTTACCTGATTACCTACAGTCTTTAAATTTACCTGTTTACGGTGCTTTTTTAGATGGGCAAAGCGTGCATAAAACCCAATTTACGGGCTCAGGCGTTTTACTAATGGGCAGTGAGTCGCATGGAATACGCGAGACATGTGCAAAGTTAGTAACTAATAAAATCACCATCCCCGCTTTTGGTGGTGCAGAATCGCTTAATGTTGCAATGGCGACCGGTATTATTTTAGATAATTTTAAACGACAAGCTTAACAATTTAACTGTTAATGAGTTAAATTGTTTGTAATCAATAACAATAATAATCGGTAATAACAATAAGATGCGCTTAAGCACTATTAAATTAGCGGGCTTTAAATCGTTTGTAGAGCCCACTAAAATTCCATTTCCTGATCAAATGACGTGTGTTGTTGGGCCCAATGGCTGTGGCAAATCTAACGTTATTGATGCAGTACGATGGGTGCTAGGTGAAAGCTCTGCTAAAAACCTGCGTGGCGACGCCATGACCGACGTTATTTTTAATGGCTCAACTAATCGAAAAGCCATATCACAAGCCTCTGTAGAGCTTGTTTTTGATAACGATAAAGGAAGTCCTTCAAACACATTTGCCGATCGAAACCAAATTGCTATTAAGCGTTTAGTAACGCGCGACGGACAGTCACTGTATTTTTTAAATGGCAGTAAATGCCGTAAGCGTGATATTACCGATATATTTTTAGGCACCGGTCTTGGTCCACGTAGTTACGCAATTATTGAGCAAGGGATGATCTCGCGCTTAATAGAAAGTAAACCACAAGAGCTGCGCGTATTTTTAGAAGAAGCCGCTGGCGTTTCTAAATACAAAGAGCGTCGCCGCGAAACTCAAACTCGTATAAAGAGCACTCGCGAAAATCTTGAACGTTTGTTAGATGTGCGTAAAGAATTACAAAGCCAGCTCGATAAATTGGCTGTGCAGTCGGTTGATGCAAAAAAATACCGCGAATTAAAAGCACAAGAACGTACGCTAAAAGGCCAAATTGCCGTTTTAAAATGGCAAAAGTTACATCAGCAGCAACTTGAAAAAAGTGCCCAAATTAAAAAACTTAATGATCAAATTTTGTTTTTTAAAACCGCTAACTCAGGGCATGACGATGTACTTGCAAGCCTAGAGGGGCAAGTACAAGCCCAGCAAGATAAACTAAGCGATGCACAGCATCAGCAACATGTAATACACACCGAGCTTACTCGCGCTGAGCAACAACAAATCAATGTAAAGCAGCAAACCCAAACGCTTAAACAAAGTTTAATTAAATTACAGCAACGCCAAATTCAAAGTGCTGAGGTAAAATCGCAGCAGCAAATTGTGTGCGAGCAACTTAATGAAGCCCTGCAAGAGGCAAATGAAAACGCCTTAATATGTGAAGAGCAAGTTAGTGGGTTAACGCATGAACTTGAGGAATTATTAGCACTTAAGCAGCGCCACCATACTCATTGGCAAGCTTTGTGTGAGCAACAGCAACAGCTTAATAATAACGTGCAACTACATAGTAGTCACATTAAACAAACTCAGCAGCAAATAAGCCACGTTAACGAGCAAATTGATCAGTTAACTGTTCAGCTTAGTGAGCTACAAAGTAGTGATGTAGAGCAGCAGTTAATACAGCAAACACAGCAAACACAAACCTTAACTCAAGAACTTGCCGCTAAACAAACAGCACATACGAAGTGCACTGCTAAGCTTGAAGTGCAAAATGAGCTTGTTAATAACTCACAAAAACAATATTCGACGCTCACTCAAACAATAAACGAGTTAAAAGCCAGTATAACGGGGCTTAAAAGTACATTAGGGCTTGATGAGAAAAGTGAACGTACTAATGGTTTGTTTAATCAGCTAGGTGTTAAAGAAGGCTTTGAGCTTCTAATAGAGCAAGCACTTAAATCTTTAGAGCATTTAAATGTAAGTGAGCAGCAAGCTGATAACAGTGTGTGGCCAAATAGTGATAAAAGCATGCCAACAAATAGCTTAGCTACATATATAACAAGCGGTGTTTATCCAGAGCATTTAGCACGTATTGCTTATAGTGAAAGCGGTGATTTAGAAATACTAAAAGATAGTTTTTATACAGCCATTATGGATAAAAACGGTGCTTTATATGGTCGTAACTGGCATGTAAGTGCCGAATGTAATGCAGAAAACTCATTACTTTTAAAGCATAAGCAATTGCAAGATAAAGCTCAGCAGTTAAATAATGCCGAGGACGAGCTAAAACAAGTAACACACACGCGTGACGAACATACAGCTGAGCAAATAAAATTAATTAACGAACAAAGCGAGCTTAAAGAAGCCATACATGAGCTTGCGCAAAATATAGCAGTAGCCAGTACGCGCAGCGATATGCTCAAACAGCAAGTAGCGCACTTTAAGTTACAACTAGAAAAGCTACAGCAACAAAAACAGCAATTAACCACTGCGCTTTTACAATTAAATACCGTGCTTGATGAGCAAGTAGCGCAATTTGAAGTGTTAAATGAGCAGCAACTCAACTTAGCGGATGAAGTAGACGCTGCAAATAGTTTGCGCTCACAAAGTGATAAAAGTTATAGCGAAGCATTAAGCATGCTTGAGCAATATAAAACACAAGCGCATAAGGCAACGCTCTCAGAGCAAAAGGCACGCAGTGAATGGCAGTTAAGCCAAACCAAATTGAGCCATGCAGAGCAAGAGCACGTTAGTGCATCTGAAGGTGCGCAAGAACTACTTAGTGAAATAGAAGAGCTGCTAATACCAGAGCAAGAACTTAGCGATAAAATTACGCAGCTCTTAGCACAGCATCAAAAAGGTGAGCAGGCATTAGTATTGCTACAAAAAGAATTAGCTCAGGCGAAAGAGAGCTTAAACACTAAGCAAATAAGCCTTAAAAATTCACAAGGTGAGCTGGTGGGCTTGCAAGAGCAGCACCAAAAGCTAACAATTGAAGAACAAAGTTTAGTAATAAAAGCGCAAGTTGCGCTTGAGCCATTAGAAGAATTAAAACAAAGCTTAAAAGCAATACTTGATGAATTACCAGATTCATTAAATTTAAGTGCAGCACAAAATCAGTTAACAGGATTTACTAATCAGTTAGATAAATTAGGTGCAGTAAACTTGGCGGCAATAGAAGAGTTTGATTTAGCCAAAGCACGTAGTGACTATCTTGATAATCAATTAGATGATTTAACAAAAGCGTTAAGCACCCTTGAAGGTGCAATTCGTAAAATTGATATTGAGACCAAAACACGCTTTAAAGCGACGTTCGATCAAGTTAACGAAGACTTTGCTGAGCTATTTCCTAAAGTTTTTGGTGGTGGGAGCGCGTATTTAGAATTAACCAGTGACGATTTACTCGAAAGTGGTGTTAGTATAATGGCACGACCACCGGGTAAGAAAAATTCAACAATTCATTTGTTAAGTGGTGGAGAAAAAGCGCTGACCGCATTATCATTAGTGTTTTCTATATTCAGGCTCAATCCAGCTCCTTTCTGTATGCTGGACGAAGTAGATGCACCACTAGATGATGCCAACGTTGTGCGTTTTTGCCGTTTGGTTGAAGAAATGTCACAATCAGTGCAGTTTATTTATATTAGTCATAATAAAATTGCGATGGAAATGGCAGGTAGATTAACAGGTGTTACTATGGCAGAACCTGGCGTATCGCGTATGGTTGCTGTAGATATAGAGCAAGCTGTGCAACTTGCACACGCATAAATTTTTATAACAAGTGTATTAGTTTTTCATTAATATACAGGTTTTAGGCATATCAAATAATAAAAGGTGAGGGGATGGCCGAACAATTAAGATGGGTTTTAATCGTTATCAGTGTAATTGTCATTGGTGGTTTATTAATACATGGATTGTGGTCAGTTAGAAAAAAAGACCGCCCAGAAGTATCGGATAATGAACGGGTTGAGCCATTACAACAAAGCGCACCAGCTTCATCTAAACCGTTTCGTACTGAGGCTGAGCCAAAAGAGCCAATGCAAGACGAACGTGATGAGCCACAATTTGGCGAGCTTAACTTTGATGCAAATGAGCCGCAAATTGATACAAGCGTGCCAGAAACACCGATTGAAGACGACCTAGAGATAGTTGATGATCTTGAAACAAAAGATCAAAGTGCTGAAGAAGCGCCTGCTCAAATGTCTGACTTTGTTATTGTGCATATTCAAATGCCAGAAGAGCTTAGTATGCAGGGCAGTAAATTATTACCAGCAGTTAATACTTTAGGTTTTAAATATTCAGAGGAAGGTTTTTTTAATCGCCACTTAGATCCGGCTGGCCAAGGCCCTGTTTTATTTAGATTAGTAAATATGTATAACCCAGGTACGTTTGATATTGATAATATGGAACAATTTAGTACCGCTGGGGTAAGCTTATTTATGACGTTACCGTGCGACGGCGATGGTCTAGCGGCATTTAATATGTTGCACAGCGCAGCTAAAAAGTTAGCGGATGAATTTGGTGCACAAATTTTAGATGCTGAGCGAAATGAAATGACAGTAGAGCGCATCAGGCAATATGTTGAACAGGTTCGTTCTTTTTCAGCGTAAATAACGCATACATTATATTTTTATAAGCCACTGGACGGTGAATCGTCAAAGTGGCTTTTTTTATGTTTATTGAGGTTTAAATGTCTAGCAGCATTAGTGAGCAAATTAATCATCTTCGTACTACATTAGAGCAACACAACTATAACTATTATGTGCTCGACACCCCCAGTATTCCTGATTCTGAATACGATAGGTTATTACGCGAATTAAGCGCACTAGAGATGCAGCACCCTGAATTTTTAACCGCCGACTCTCCGACACAAAAAGTAGGCGGTGCCGCACTGAGTAAATTTGAGCAAGTAGCGCACCAAGTACCCATGTTATCGCTTGATAACGCGTTTAGTGAAGAAGAATTCACTGCGTTTAATCGTCGTATAAAAGAGCGCTTAATGAGTACTGATGAGCTTACTTTTTGTTGTGAGCCAAAACTTGATGGATTAGCCGTATCAATTATTTATCGTGATGGTGTGCTTGTACAAGCGGCTACGCGGGGTGATGGCTTTACCGGTGAAAACATTACTCAAAATGTTAAAACCATTCGTAATGTACCGCTTAAGTTACGTGGTGATTACCCAAAAGAGCTTGAAGTGCGCGGCGAAGTATTTATGGACAGCGCTGGCTTTGATAAATTAAATACTGAAGCGCAAAAACGCGGTGAAAAAGTATTTGTTAACCCGCGTAATGCAGCCGCGGGGAGTTTGCGTCAACTCGACTCTAAAATTACCGCTAAACGCCCACTCATGTTTTATGCGTACAGCACCGGGCTTGTTGCTGATGGCAGCATTCCTGAGGATCACTATCAGCAATTAGAAAAGTTAACTGATTGGGGGCTACCTTTGTGCCCAGAAACAAAATTAGTTGAAGGTCCTAAAGCCGCGCTCGAGTACTACAGCGATATTTTAACGCGCCGTGGTGAGCTTAAATATGAAATTGATGGCGTAGTAATAAAAATAAACCAAAAGGCCTTACAAGAGCGTTTAGGCTTTGTGGCACGTGCTCCTCGTTGGGCTATAGCGTATAAATTTCCCGCGCAAGAGGAAATAACCCAACTACTTGATGTTGATTTTCAAGTCGGTCGTACTGGCGCCATTACACCTGTTGCACGTTTGAAGCCTGTTTTTGTGGGTGGCGTTACCGTATCAAATGCAACGCTTCATAACAGTGATGAAGTTGCACGTTTAGGCGTAAAAGTAGGCGATACAGTTATTATTCGCCGCGCAGGAGATGTAATCCCACAAATAACGCAAGTTGTACTTGAGCGCCGCCCTGATGATGCCAGCGATATCGAATTTCCAGTAATTTGTCCTATTTGTGACTCTCATGTTGAAAAGGTTGAAGGCGAAGCTGTCGCTCGTTGTACGGGTGGGCTTGTATGTCCTGCACAACGCAAACAAGCAATTAAACACTTTGCGTCACGCAAAGCGCTGGATATAGACGGCCTTGGCGATAAAATTGTTGATCAGCTGGTAGACAGAGAGCTTATAAAAACACCCGCTGATTTGTTTATTTTAAAACAAGGACATTTTGAGTCACTTGAACGCATGGGACCTAAGTCAGCCAAAAATTTAGTAACAGCCCTTGAAGAGGCGAAAGGCACTACGCTTGCTAAGTTTTTATATTCATTAGGTATTCGCGAAGCAGGTGAGGCAACAGCACAAAATTTAGCTAATCACTTCCTTACCCTTGAAAATATAATAAATGCCAGCATTGATAGTTTAACGCAGGTAAGTGATGTAGGCGAAATAGTTGCAACGCATGTTCGTGGCTTTTTTGATGAAGAGCATAATTTAGCAGTTGTTAATGCGCTTATAGAGCAAGGCGTAAACTGGCCAGCGTTGAGTGCGCCTTCTGAGGAAGAGCAACCACTCGCAGGACTTACATATGTACTTACCGGCACGCTTAATACACTTAACCGCAATGATGCTAAAGCTCGCTTGCAGCAATTAGGTGCTAAAGTATCTGGTAGCGTATCAGCGAAAACTGATGCGTTAGTCGCAGGTGAAAAAGCAGGTTCAAAACTAACTAAAGCGCAAGATTTAGGTATCGACATACTCACGGAAGATGAATTAATTGAGCTGCTTAAAAAGCATAATGGCTAGGAAAGCGACAATGAGCCGATATGGGCCAGAATACTGGGATAAGTACGGAAGTTACCGTACACCTATAGCATTTCATTTAAGTTTGCTGGTGCTTTTACGTGGCTATTTTATTTGGGTGATTGCGGCTTTAAGCCGCAGGCCTGAACTGGATTTAATGTCGTTATTTTTTAAAAATAAAAATGATTTTTTTATCGCAATAGCAATTGGAAGTATTGCAATAATACCGACTATTCTATTTTGTTTACGCAGACCACGAGATTCACACAGTGCGAGCGATAAGTTAGCAAAAATATGGCGACATATGCGCTGGCCTCTTATTTTATGTGCTGTTGTTGATTTAACATGGTTAAGTATTCAGGCAGCGCATAGCCATTATCGATTTTCATCATTTTTAGCAGTACAAATGATGATTGTTTTATGGGTATTGTGGTATTTGGTGAAAAGCCGTTATTTAACCGTTTTTTTTAATGATTGGCCTGAGCCGACAGAAAAAGCATCAGAAGAAAAAAAGCGACTTAAAAGGGATTAGTTGTGGACGCTGTAAATAAAAAAATAGCGATAGCTATATCGTTAATAGGCTTAGTGCTTATTATTTTAATGATTAGCACTGAGCTTTTAGAGTCTATGTGGTTTAAAGCGCTATTTGGGTTGTGGGTATTTGTTTTTTGCTCAAGCGTTTATAGGCTAACGCCCTTATTTAAATCAAGAAATAGGCTAGAGGATTTTATTCAGCGAGATGCCCAACATTTACTACTTTTTAGTTTGATGGGATTTTTTGATAAAAAGCATGGTCCAAATTGGTTAGTTATTGAGAGTATTGAACGCATAACAACAAAGGATGATGAGCTAATTATTTACAGTAATAACGAGCGCCAAATGAGTGTTAGTTTACCTGTAAAAAAAGCAGAGCTAGATAGTTTTATTAAACGAATACTTACCGACTCAGAAAAACAAAATATTACCTTTAGCTGAGGAGATTACCTTTAAAATTGAACGAGTTTTAGTTTTAAACGCTCAACACTCTTTAGCTGATCTTTAGTGTATTAAATAACGTAATAATTAACCGTACTTCTTATAAATTTATTAAGTACGGTTAATCAACTATTCAATGAGGCTATTATGTTGAAGTGGAATGATGTTATTAACTTTGCCACCAACGGCAATCCTACCCCAAGTAAAAAAGTAGTCAAAACTGACGAGCAGTGGCGGATGCAACTATCAGAAGATGAATATTACGTAACACGTAAGAAGGGAACAGAGCGCCCAGATAGCTCGGGTAGTTGTACATTACTCGAACCTGGCAAGTATGTGTGTATTTGCTGTGATAATCTATTGTTTGATGCCGATGAAAAGTTTGATAGTGGCACTGGTTGGCCGTCATTTACGCAACCTGCAACAATTGAAGCGATTGGTTATGTAAACGATACAAGTCATGGTATGGAGCGCATAGAGGTGGTTTGTAACGTATGCGATTCGCACTTAGGCCATATTTTTCCAGATGGCCCATTACCAACAGGTTTACGTTATTGCGTTAATGCCGCAGCAATGAAAAAGATCTAATATTTTATTTACTAGCGCTTTGAATATCTAAATTCATTTCTTTTGCTATATGTAAAATCTTATCTAAACGCTGCGTCTGATCTGCTTGTAATTTAGTTTTATCAAGAAGGGCGTAGCATCTTCTAGCAAGATCCATATTAAATGAGCTGCCAGATTGCTTGGTTGAATCAAATAGGCACTGTAATAAATTAAGTGCAATACTCTGATTGCGAGGCATTACTCTAAATGCTTGCGTAAAAGCTTCCAGCGCAGTATTTAACTGCCCTTTATTAAATTGATTAACGGCATGGTTATTAAGCTCTTTTGGACCCATTTTAATATCGCGTCGCTCACTTTGTTGCTGCTGAATATAACGCAAGTAAGTTGTGTCGCTAACTGCAGGGTGTCTTTCACAGTGGCTAATTATTTGTGTGAATAAGGTTTGCGCCTTCTGATGAAACCCCAGTTCATGAAATGCTTTTGCTTTATCAAGTGCTCCATCAACCGATCGGATATGAGTATCGTCGTCATCAAGCTGCTCAATTAGCTTTTTCGCTTTTTGATGCTCGTCTTTTAAGTAATGAAGTCGTGCATTAAGTACATCAATTTGAGCTTGATTTGCATTATTAGGAAACTGTTTTTTTAAATCATTAATGTACTGATTTGTTTGTCTAGAAATTCGTTGAATTTGATCAGTTTGATCAGTCGTTAACGCAAAGTCGATACCGGCACGTGCTGCATTTAAATATACATCGGGGTGGTCGTGTATTGAGTGCTTTGCAAAGGTGGCTATATCTTTTTGAGTTAAATAGCTTTTTTCGTAGTCGTGATTAATTAGCGACACATTACTTAACGATTTTTGGCGTGTGATGTTTCGCGGTGCAATGTCTGCTGCTTGACTTAAAAAGCTTTGTGCTAGTTCAAACTGATTTAGCTTTATTTCTAATCTGCCCAACAAATCAAGGGCTACTAAACGAGTTTCTTGGCGCTCTAACATTGTCTTGAGCATTCGCTGCGCCAAAATATGTTCGTTATTCGCTATAAGTGCCTCTACTAAACCTACTTTTGCCCAAGCAAATTTTTGAATATCGAGAACAGACTTAAAAAAGTCTTTTGCATCTTGAGCACGCTTTAAGCGAAGTAGGGCATCGCCTTTTAAGCGAAGTAGGATAGGACTGTAATTATTATTTTTTTTATCCAGAGCGGTATCAATAAATTTAATAGCTTTTGAATCGTTACCATCATCAATTAATGAATACACTGTTTGTAAGTCGTGTTTACGCTTTAAGATTCGTTCAATGCGTGTTTTAAGCTCTTGTACTGTAAAAGGCTTAACTAAAAAGTCATCTGGCTGCAGCTCAAGAACACTATGAACGAGTGAGCCACTTGTTTCTGCTGAGATAAAAATAAAGCCAGTCGAACTTTTTATGAGCTGCTTTACACGTAGCTCTTCATAAAGCTGGTAGCCATCTTGGTGTTTGTTTAAGTTGAATGAGCAAACTATTAGATCAAATTCTTCACTTAAACACTGCTCTTTTGCAGAGTTTGCATGATCAGCAAAGCGCAACTGCCGAAAGCCAAGCCTTTCTAACGATTGTTTCATATAGCTTTGAGCAAGTGGCTGCTCCTCTACTATAAGTATTTTGGCTTTTGAATAGATCTTAGTTGGCATTGGCTTAAGCGTAATTGTATTTAACACAGACTATAATCAACAGTTTAACTCCTTACAAGGGAATTTAAATGATAGCTGTATTTATTAGGTACTTAACTTTGTCTAATACGTTTATCTAACTTCGAAAGTACTGAGCCGAATAGCATAATTAAAAACTAAATAAGTAAAATGGAAACGCTATATTTGATGAGTGCTTTGATATGGTAATTTAGATTTTAATAAAAATATGAAATGTATTTAAGGTAAAAAGAGGAGTTAAACGTATTTAATATGGGAAAAAGTTATTACTAGAGAAGTTGTCTGATGGTATTTATATGTGGTGGGTGATTACTTGGCTTGATACCAGTGACCCTCGCCATTATTTGTAAAGAGTGGGGATGCTCTTTATTAAATGCGATTTATATATTGAGTTTTTATAAAGTTTGTAAATGTGTTTAATATGAGAAGGAAGAGTTATTACTAGAGAAGTTGTTTAATGGTATTTATATGTGGTGGGTGATACTGGACTTGAACCAGTGACCCTCGCCTTGTAAGGGCGATGCTCTCCCAACTGAGCTAATCACCCACATATAATAGGTATGCCTGTTATTTAATTCTTTATTATCAATTAACCGCTTGATGTAATTTGGTGGGTGATACTGGACTTGAACCAGTGACCCTCGCCTTGTAAGGGCGATGCTCTCCCAACTGAGCTAATCACCCAAATTACATTTTAATATGCACCATTCTAGGAATGGTGGGTCGTACTGGACTTGAACCAGTGACCCTCGCCTTGTAAGGGCGATGCTCTCCCAACTGAGCTAACGACCCATATTAAATTTTAAAACGCGACTATTGATATAATAATAGGTTTATATGTGGTGGGTGATACTGGACTTGAACCAGTGACCCTCGCCTTGTAAGGGCGATGCTCTCCCAACTGAGCTAATCACCCACATATAAATTAAAACGCTACTATTAAAATAAATAGTACTGGACTTTAACCAGTGAACCTCGCCGTTACTTGTAAATAGCGGTGATGCTCTCTTTTTTCTAACTGAGCTAACGACCCATTTAGATTTTTTTGTAATATGCACCATTTAAAAAATGGTGGGTCGTACTGGACTTGAACCAGTGACCCTCGCCTTGTAAGGGCGATGCTCTCCCAACTGAGCTAACGACCCATATTACAATTTTAAAACACGACTATTAATATAGTAATAGGTTTTATATGTGGTGGGTGATACTGGACTTGAACCAGTGACCCTCGCCTTGTAAGGGCGATGCTCTCCCAACTGAGCTAATCACCCACATATAATTTAAAACGCTACTATTAAATAAATAGTACTGGACTTTAACCAGTGAACTTTGCCGTTACTTGTTAGTAGCGGTAATGCTCTCTATTTTCTAACTGAGCTTATGACCCATATAGAATTTAGATGTGAACACTTTAACTAAAAAGTGGTGGGTGATACTGGACTTGAACCAGTGACCCTCGCCTTGTAAGGGCGATGCTCTCCCAACTGAGCTAATCACCCACATCTAAACAACATTGCATTGCTGCGTTGTTGTGGGGCGCTATTATAGATAGAGTTGGAAATGTGTCAACACTTGAATGATAAAAATGTGCTGAATGAAGGTTTTATAAACAATAGGATATGGTTGAAGTCTATTTTATCATCAAATTTGATATTGCAGTTCAATTAAGCACCTAAAAGTGAGTAGGGAATTGTATTTTATTAACCTTAAATTTAGTTTTACGATACTCATTGTTTTTTTACTGGAGTCGTTTTTATGATTATGAGCAAGATCGATTAATATTAGGGCTAGTTATTTAGTGAATAGAGCGGTCCTTTAAAAATGAATTTAATTTAAACTTCCCAAAATAAATACTATTTCAGCATTCTAAACTCTATTTTTGTACTTACTTTATTTTTATAAGCCAACCTAGCCATCTCGTAAATACGTATTCCTCGCTACTAGCTTCGGGTTAAGACTAAATAGATCACATATAACTAGGGCGTGTTGACCTTTGTGGATTCAAATTTGCTCAATCTAGGGACGATTAAATCGCGGCGCGAGGTTTGTAACCTAGTGGGCCAAGTAAAAGCCGAGCAAAGCTTCCGCTTCACCCACCAAAGATCAGCGCGCCTTGAAGTTTTATACATAGAATTACGAAGTAACAGTGCTCTTTTAAAAATGCTCTTCAAACAATAATCGAATTTTTTAGTACGAGTTACGCTGGTTATTAAGCAAGTAAAGGCTGCGGGTACTCTCAAACCCACATTTAAGTTTTGGTTATTATAAGCAATTGTAACTTTTAAAAGATTAAGGCGATTGGCGGGGCCTTAAGTGGTAGTTTATAGATAAGTTTAATTTGCATATAAATGTATACCTTTGCTTTGATGCAATTTTGTTTCATTAAATGGGGGAGTGGGGGCTATTGAGTATTCGCTGCAATATAGTGATGTTATTATAAGCAGTAGGGCTTGAATCTTATTCAAATTGTATTTTTTAGCACGCTTGATAGCCAGTTTGTTGAAAATTAAACCATTTAAATAAAGCTAGGTAAAAAACTGTTGACTTTATTTTGGGTGGTGCATAGAATGCGCCCCGCACTAAGCGATACACGATGTGTTTATCACGGTGGGTGTTGATTAAGTTGGGGCCATAGCTCAGCTGGGAGAGCGCTTCGCTGGCAGTGAAGAGGTCTGCGGTTCGATCCCGCATGGCTCCACCAAAAATTAGTGTTTTGTCCTAGGGTAGCAGTTTTCTGTGTCCCCATCGTCTAGAGGCCTAGGACACCGCCCTTTCACGGCGGTAACAGGGGTTCGAATCCCCTTGGGGACGCCACTTAACTTTTATTAGTTAAAGGCGGTTTTACCGAGAAAATAGCGTCACAATTAAAGCTCGAGTCTTTACTTGTATTAAACGTAATTACCTTAAAGCTCATGATGTGAGTTAAACTTATCAACTGTCCTAGTGACACATTTATGTGTCCCCATCGTCTAGAGGCCTAGGACACCGCCCTTTCACGGCGGTAACAGGGGTTCGAATCCCCTTGGGGACGCCACTTACTATTTTAAGTATGTGTAAAGCAGTGTGACACCGCACTCTCTATGCACGACGTTATCAAGAGTACTAATCTCTTGGGGACGCCACTTACTTATTTTAATAGGGAAGTGCAGTGTTATTAAGAAAGCTCGCCTGAAACGAGTCTAAAAATTCAGTTGTCCTAGTGACACATTTATGTGTCCCCATCGTCTAGAGGCCTAGGACACCGCCCTTTCACGGCGGTAACAGGGGTTCGA
>NZ_JACJFB010000006.1:115781-241334 GCF_014164325.1 Pseudoalteromonas sp. SG43-4
GTCTAAAAATTCAGTTGTCCTAGTGACACATTTATGTGTCCCCATCGTCTAGAGGCCTAGGACACCGCCCTTTCACGGCGGTAACAGGGGTTCGAATCCCCTTGGGGACGCCACTTACTTATTTTAAGTATTGTGTAAAGTAGTGTGACACCGCACTCTCTATGCACGACGTTATCAAGAGTACCAATCTCTTAGATATGTCATTTACTACTTAGATAGGAAAGTGCAGTGTTATTAGAATAAAACCACAAATTAATACCCTCATTTTATACTTCATTTTTATATCAATCTATTTACACTTTGTTACAAAACCAAACCCATAATCGCTCCATATTCCTTGTTGTACTTTTAATTAGTCTTTAAACTCATTGAGTTAATTTAAATATGGACTAAAAAATGAAACTCACAAAAATTGCACTTGCTGTTTTACTTGCATCAGGGTTGGCTGCATGTAATAGCTCAACTCAAGCTGTTGATAAAAATATTGTTACAGAAACATCAATTCCTGGCGTTACACTTATTGAATCAGTGAAATCTAATGCAGGTGAAATCAACATACCGTATAAAAAATATAAACTAGATAACGGTTTAACTGTAATTGTGCATGAGGATCATTCAGATCCCTTAGTACACGTTGATGTAACATACCACGTTGGTTCTGCTCGCGAAGAGTTGGGTAAGTCAGGCTTTGCTCACTTTTTTGAGCATATGATGTTTCAAGGATCAGAGAATGTTGCTGATGAGGAACATTTTAAAATAATATCTGAAGCAGGCGGTACTTTAAATGGTACTACTAACTCTGATAGAACAAATTATTTTGAAACAGTACCTGTAAATCAATTAGAAAAGATGTTGTGGCTAGAAGCTGACCGAATGGGCTTTTTACTCGATGCTGTAACCCAAGAAAAATTTGAAGTACAACGCGAAACAGTAAAAAATGAGCGCGGCCAACGTGTTGATAATCGCCCTTATGGTCGTTTAGGTGAACGTGTTGCTCAAGCGATGTATCCAGACGGCCATCCATATTCATGGCCTGTAATTGGTTTTATGGACGATTTAAATCGCGTAAATGTAAATGATTTAAAAGCATTCTTTTTAAAATGGTACGGACCAAATAATGCAACGCTTACCATTGGTGGTGACATCAACGCTAATGAAATACTGCCATTAGTTACTAAATACTTTGCACCAATCCCAAAAGGTCCTGAAATACCTAAAGTTGAAAAAACAGCTGTAATACTAGATGCTGATAGATATATTTCAATGGAAGATAAGGTTCACTTACCTTTATTAAGTATGAGTTTCCCAACGACTTATGCTCGCTCTGAAGATGAAGCACCTCTTGATATACTTGCTGAAATATTAGGTGGAGGTAATAATTCACTACTATACAAAAACCTAGTTAAAACTCAACTTGCTGTTCAAGCAAGTGCAAATCATCCATGCCAAGAGTTAGCGTGTTCAATTAGTCTTTATGCTTTACCAAATCCTACAGCAGGGAAAACGTTAGCTGATATGGAAAAAATCATTCGTGATTCATTTGTTGAATTTGAAGAGCGTGGCGTTACACAAGATGATTTAGATAAAGTAAAAGCTAAAATAGAGTCAGGTGCAATTTTTGGTCTGCAAAGCGTATCAGGAAAAGTCTCTCAACTAGCCGCATCTGAAACGTTTACAGGTAACCCAAACTCAGCTAAAGATGAGATTGCACGTTATAACAAAGTTACAAAAGCTGATGTTATGCGTGTTTTTAATCAATATATCAAAGGTAAATCTGCCGTTATTATGAGTGTTGTGCCAGAAGGTCAAACTCAACTTATAGCTGCCCCAGATAACTTTACGCCTAAAGCGCATGATTTTGGAGGTCCATCTACAACTTCAGCTGATGATTTAGTAGCACGAAGAGCTGTTGATACATTTGATCGAAGTATTCACCCTGTAGCCGGCGCAAATCCTGCTGTTGATGTTCCTTCTCTTTGGCAAACTAAGACCGAAAACGGTATTAAAATATTAGGTACGCAAAGTACAGAAACGCCAACCACCGCTATTTTCATTAAAGTTCCGGGTGGCTTGTATAATGAGCAAGCTAGTAAAGTGGGTTTATCGTCAATGACTGCATCGTTAATGAGCGAGTCAACGCAAAACTACACTACAGAGCAAATGAGTAACGCGCTTGAAAAACTGGGTAGCCAGGTAAGTATCTACTCAGACAAAACACATACAAATGTGTATGTTTCTAGCTTAACTAAAAATGTAGATGCAACGCTAAAGCTTGTTGAAGAGAAATTATTTAAACCAGCATTTAATGCCGATGACTTTGAGCGTAATAAAAAGCAAATCATTCAAAATATTCAACATTCAATGAAGGATGCAGGGTATTTAGCATCTAATACATACAGCAAATTACTATATGGCGACAATATAGCTGCACTTCCAAGTACTGGAACGCTTAATAGTATTGAGGCTATTACATTAGATGACGTTAAAGCTTTTTATAACGCAAACTTTAAACCACAAGGCGCGCAAGTCATTATTGTTTCTGATTTAAAAGAGTCAACAATTGAGCCAAAGGTTAAAGCTACACTTGCAAACTGGCAAGGTAAATCGAGCCCAGTTACTGTTGATTTCAGCGAACCTAAAGTCGAAACTAATGTCATTTATCTTGTAGATAAACCAGATGCCCCTCAATCAGAAATTCGTATTGGTAAACGCGATATGGTTGAAGACATTACTGGTGAGTTTTTTAAAGCTAACTTAATGAACTTTGCATTTGGTGGCACGTTTAACAGCCGTATCAATCTAAATTTACGAGAAGATAAAGGCTACACTTACGGTGCTCGCTCTCGTTTTTGGGGTGATAAAACATCAGGTGGCTTTACAGCTTCTGCAGCGGTGAGAGCCGATTCTACTGCAGCGTCTATTACAGAGTTTACTAATGAGCTTAATAACTATGCTCAAAACGGTGTCACTGACGAAGAGCTTATGTTTATGCGTAAAGCTATCAATCAAAAAGATGCGCTTAAATACGAAACGCCTAATGCAAAACTTGGCTTTTTAGCACAAATATTAGAGTTCGATTTAAAACCTAGCTTTGTAAAAGAAAGAAATGAGATTGTTAGCAATATTAGCAAAGAAGAAGTTAACGCCTTAGCTAAAAAACACTTAAACACTAAAGATATGATTTATTTAGTAGTGGGTGATGCTAAAACACTTCGCCCAGAGCTTGAAAAATTAGGCATGAAGGTTGTTGATTACAGCCTTTAATATTTAAATAAATAATTAGAATTACAAAGCAGCTTTTTAGCTGCTTTTTTTTGCCTGATTTTAGAGTGTTGATCTTTTTGAAAGTAGATTACAGGGAGCAACTACAGCGTCTTTCTTTAGATATAAAATATAGTTTTATAGTTGAAGCCTTCAAATAACACCCCATTTCTAGCTTTATTATTCAGTACTTATAAAGATTCAATTTGGTAGCATAAATTTAAACATCCAACTTTATTAGGAGGATTTATGGCAAGTGGATGGGCACGAGACGGTGCAATTCAAGATCAAATTGATGCAAGTGTTAACGATGCCGTACAGTATGCAAGAAGCAATTTAATATCTGGTGCAAGTGCTGAGCTATGTGACGAGTGCGATGAAAAAATCCCACAAGCACGAAGGCTCGCGCTACCAGGAGTTCGCTACTGTGTTGCATGCCAAGCTGAAATAGAAGGCAATGGTGCCAGCGCTAAATCGTTTAATAGGCGTGGTAGTAAAGATAGTCAGTTGCGTTAAAAAAAGGTGCTGCAAAGCACCTTTTATTTAATACCAATCTGCATAACCATTTGAACTATATATAAAATTAAACCTCTCCATAGTTATACCAACCAGCATAAATCTTTGATCAATTTAACGAATTAAATTGCACTATTACGTCGATAAAAATTTTTTATTTAGAACAACTAGATACAAAAATTTTGCCTAGTTCTAGCGTAATTTTTTTAACGTTAAATAGACCCCATATATAAGCAGATTGGCATTAAGCAAATTGTTATAACTTGAATTAGTTGTTAAGTAATTTAAAATTTACTCATGTCTTCTTTTTTCTGAATTAACTCAATTGCATAGCCATCTGGGTCTTTTACAAAAGCAATTTCAGTAGTACCGCCTTTTACAGGCCCTGGTTCACGGCTTACATTGCCACCAGCAGCTTTAATATCTGCACATGCTTTGTAAATATCATCAAACTCAATAGCAATATGACCATATCCATTACCTAGGTCGTAGCTATCCTCGTCCCAGTTATAAGTTAGCTCTAATACTGTGTTATCTGCTTCGTCGCCATATCCAACAAAGGCAAGAGTGTATCTGTATTCACTGTTATCAGCTCTGCGTAATTCTTTCATACCTAATATTTCAGTATAAAAAGCAATTGATTTATCCAAATCCGCTACACGAAGCATAGTATGTAATAAACGCATTTTTAGTTCCTTTAGTTATTTATTCAAAGTTAAGAGTATTTTTAACTAAGCGCTATTATCAAGCGCGTTTTAGGGGGGTTATATGTATTAGCCATATATGTAGGCATTACATATAAATCACAACCTTAATATGAGAGTGGGCTTAAAACAGTTTGAGTTCGACCTTTATAAATTACCAATTAATGAATCATTTTATTAAATTTTGGATGTTTACATAACCAGTACTCAATTATTGGTCAACCTATTAGTATAAAAAAAGCTACTGATTGTTCAACAAAAGTTAACCTTTGCTTAATTGTGCTGTTGATATATAAGCATTTGTTTTAATGGGATATTAAATTGATCTTTGTGTAATTTTTAAAAATGTGGCGTTTGCTTGGTTAACTTATTGGTTGACAAAAAAGTCGTATGGTAATACAGTTTTTGCATACCAATTGGTAAGTTGCTTGGTTTGAGTGAGTACAATGTATTGGTAATTAATCAGAGTTACGTTTTGCACAGGTTAATTTATAAATAACTCAAGCTTAAAGTTACTCTACAAATTGAAACAAAAGACACAGCGTATTTATAGAGTAAATTTTACTTGTTCTTATAAAAGTATGCGCCACATATTTAGGAGTTATTCATGTCAAAACCAGTCATCGGTTTCATCGGCTTAGGCTTAATGGGCGGCAACATGGCCGAAAATTTACAAAACAAAGGCTATGAGCTAATTGTTATGGACCTTAGCAAAGATGCGGTTGCAGCATGTGTTGCTAGAGGCGCAAAAACAGCAAGCACTGCAAAAGAGCTAGCTGAAGGTTCAGATATTGTTATGTTTTGTCTTACAACGTCTGCCGTTGTAGAAAAAATTGTTTACGCAGAAGACGGTATCCTAGCGGGTATTAAAGAAGGTGCAGTATTAGTTGATTTTGGTACTTCTATCCCATCATCTACTAAAAAAATTGGTGCTGATTTAGCAGCTAAAGGCGCAGGCATGATCGACGCGCCACTAGGTCGTACACCAGCACATGCTAAAGACGGTCTTTTAAACATTATGGCTGCAGGCGATATTGATACATTCAATAAAGTTAAACCAGTACTTGAAGATCAAGGTGAAAACGTTTTCCATCTTGGCGAGCTAGGTGCAGGTCATACAACTAAGCTTATCAACAACTTCATGGGCATGACGACAGTATGTGCTATGTCACAAGCATTTGCAGTGGCAGAGCTTGCTGGTGTTGACCGTCAACAACTTTTCGACATTATGTCGACTGGCCCATCTAACTCACCATTTATGCAATTTTGTAAAAACTATGCAGTTGATAATGTTAGCGACCTTGGTTTCTCGATTGCTAATGCAAACAAAGATTTAGGCTACTTCCTACAAATGGTAGAAGACCTAGGTACTGAATCAAAAATCGCTGAAGGTTCATCAGCTAACCTACAAGCAGCGTTTGACGCTGGTATGGGTCAAGGTAACGTTCCTGAAATTTTTGATTACTTCAAAAAGTTAGAAAAGTAATACTTCTCGACCTTATTGAGCGCTTTGAGCTTTAACTTAAAGCGCTTTAACACACATGACACCAATTGACTAAAGTCTTTGTGCAATGTCAGCTTTTTTTAATTCTGATGAAGCACTACTTTCAGTCACAACGAAAAAGAGTTAACTATGCGTTTGATTAATACAATAAAGCTTAGTCTAGTTCTCATCGGTTGCATATCCACACAAGTAGCGGCCAAAGATTATTTTATAGAAAATAAACAAGCTTTTAATGATATCGCAGCTAATCTAGTTGCTGGCGACAAAGTAGTACTTAAAAATGGTACTTGGTCTGACTTCGAAATTTTACTTGAAGGCCAAGGTACAAAAAACTCTCCTATTATATTAACCGCTGAAACTAACGGAAAAGTAATTCTATCAGGTCAATCTAACCTAAGACTTGCAGGTAAATACCTTGAAGCTTCTGGTTTAGTATTTAAAGACGGCTACACACCGAGCTCAGCTGTAATAGAATTTCGTAAAAATAAAAATGAATTAGCCTACAATTCACGAGTTACTCAAACAGTAATCGATAATTACAGTAATCCAGACAAACGAGAGTCTGATTATTGGGTTGCCTTATATGGACAACATAACCGCTTTGATCATAGTCATTTAGTTGGCAAACGAAATAAAGGTGTGACAGTTGCTGTTCGTTTAAACACTAAAGCAAGCCAGGAAAACTATCATCGTATAGATAACAACTATTTTGGCTACCGTCCAACTTTTGGTTCTAACGGTGGTGAAACCCTGCGTATTGGCACAAGCCATTACTCACTAACTGATTCGCATACATTGGTTGAAAATAATTACTTTGAACGTACCAATGGTGAAGTCGAAATTGTTTCGGTTAAGTCAGGTAAAAACATCCTTCGTAATAACGTATTTTATGAAGCGCGCGGTACATTAACGCTGCGCCATGGTAACGGCAATCTTATAGAAGAAAATATCTTCATTGGTAATGGTGTTGATCACACAGGTGGTATCCGCGTTATCAATAAAGATCAAATTGTAAGAAATAACTACCTACAAGGCCTAACAGGCTATCGTTTTGGCAGTGGTTTTACTGTAATGAACGGCGTACCAAATTCATCTATTAATCGTTATCACCAAGTAGAAAATGCGACGATTGAAAACAACACATTTATAAATGTGCGTCATATTCAACTTGCTGCAGGTAGCGATGCTGAGCGTAGCGCAGCCCCAAAAAATAGCGTAATGAAAAACAACTTAATCATAAACCAAGATGGTGAACAGCCATTTACAACATTCGACGATGTAAGTGGGTTAGTATTAAGTAACAACATTGCAGATACAAAAGTGCTTTCTGAGCTAACGTACGGTGTAAAAAAAGAAAAAATCACGCTTGAAAAAGCAAGTAATGGTCTACTTTACCCAACCTCTAAAAGTTTAAATGTAGGTGCAAAGCGCGATTTAAAAGTACTTAAAAAAGAAGATACCGGTGTTAGTTGGTATGCAAAAGTACCTGCTTTAGTTGATTTTGATTCTGGTAAGACACATTCTGTTAAAGCTGATGTAAGTGCATTACTAGATGCTATTGATAATGCAGAGTCGGGCGATGTTCTAGAACTAGCGCCTGGCCAGTATGATGTGTCTAAACTGGTTAAAATTGATAAAACGTTGACAATTAAAGCAAAGCAGAACACAAAGTCTAAACTTACTTTTCAACGCTCTACCTTGTTTGAAATACATGATGGCGGCAGCTTAAAACTAGATGGTTTATCAATTTCAGGTGAAAACGCGCCAGATGCAATAGGTAACAGCATTGTTCGTACGCAAAAATGGGGTATGGTTGATAATTACCGCTTTGTAATGACCAACTCAGAGTTAAATGCTTTAGATATTAATCATTCATTCCATTTCTTTATCACTGGTAAAGGTGCAATGGCTGACGAAATTATTGTTACAGGTAATACCTTTAATACAGTAACAGGTGACATTTTACGTCTAAATACTGAAATTGAAGACTTAGGTGTTTATAACGCGGAATACGTTATTGTAAATGATAATACATTTAATGATGTAAAAGGCGGCATAGTTAAGCTTTACCGTGGTGGCACTGATGAAAGTACATTTGGCCCTCATTTTGAAATGACAAATAACACGCTTAATAACGTTGGCCTTGGTAAGCGTAACAAAGAGCAAGCGAGCATTTATGTTCACGGTGTTCAGGTTACTAATATCACAGATAATAAATTTGTTAAATCTGCTCCTATTATTGTAGAGCACACAGTAGGCGAGCCTAAAACTGAAATCTCAGGAAATACATTTGATGCAACTAAAGCACCAAGTGTTAAAGAGTTAAGAGTTAAAGGCCCGCACACGGCAGTATTAAAAAATAACAACGTTTTAAATAAGGCAGGGTAAATACTATGTACTTATTAAAATGCCAAACACGTTTTAAAATAGCTGCTGTAGCTGCAATTACATTACTTACATCATTGGGGGCGCATGCAGCGCACCCAAACTTAGTGATTACTACTGATGATGTTAAGCAAATGCGCCAAGCAATTAGTAGCAACGGTAGCACAAAGTTTGCTACTGCGTTTGAATCGCTAAAAGCGCAAGTAGATGAACAAATTGCACAGCCTATCACTGTACCAGTTCCAAAAGATGGCGGTGGTGGTTATACACATGAGCGCCATAAGAAAAATTATCAACTTATGTACAACGCGGGCATTATTTATCAATTAAGCCAAGATGATAAATACGCAAACTATGTACGTGATATGTTGCTTGAGTATGCAAAATTATACCCAACGCTTGGTCTGCATCCAAAACGTAAAATGGACTCGCAAAATCCAGGTAAGTTTTTTTGGCAAAGCCTAAATGAAGCAATGTGGCTTGTGTACACAATACAAGCTTATGATCTAATTCATGACTCGTTAAATGCCGATAATATTAAAACAATCGAGAATGACTTACTCCGTCCTGTTTCGTTGTTCACATCTGTAGGCCAACCGTCTACATTTAATAAAGTACATAACCATGGAACATGGGCAACAGCGGGTGTTGGCATGGCTGGGTATGTATTAGGCGAACCTGAGTGGGTAGAAAAATCATTATACGATTTAGAAAAGTCGGGTAAGGGTGGCTTTATTAAGCAGCTAGAGATGCTGTTTTCACCACAAGGTTACTATAACGAAGGTCCTTACTATCAACGCTTTGCACTATTACCATTTGTAACGTTTGCTAAAGCGATTGAAAACAACGAACCACAACGAAAAATATTTGAATATCGCGATGGCATATTATTAAAAGCGATTGATACGACGATTCAACTTAGCTACAACGGTTTGTTCTTCCCAATTAACGATGCAATAAAAAGTAAAGGCATCGATACCATTGAGTTAGTAAATGGTGTAACGGCAGCGTACGGCTTAACCAACGATGCAGGTTATTTAGATATTGCTAAGCAACAAGACCAAATAATTCTCTCTGGTGATGGGCTAAAAGTAGCTCAAGCACTTGATAACAACATGGCAAAACCTTATTCGTTTAAATCTGTTGCCTTCGGTGATGGTAATGACGGTAAACAAGGTGCTCTAGTTGTAATGAGAACGCAGGTAGGTGGCGATCAAGCGCTACTGTTTAAACCTGCTGCACAAGGTTTGGGCCATGGTCATTTTGATAAATTAACATGGCAGTTTTACGACCACGGAAATGAAATTGTATCTGATTATGGCGCAGCACGTTTTTTAAATGTAGAAGCTAAATACGGCGGTCGTTATTTACCTGAAAACGAAACTTACGCAAAACACACTGTTGCGCACAATACGGTAGTGGTTGACGAAACAACGCATTTTAATGCAAATGTTGAAGTAGGAAATAGTAATTACCCTACACTTAACTTTTTCGAAACGAATGAATACGGCACGGTTTCAAGCGGCGAAATAAGCACAGCTTATAAAGGCGTTGATCTTGAGCGTACGCTTGCACTTATTAACTTACCTGAACTACAAAGCACAGTTGCACTTGATATATTTGATGTTGTTGCAAATAAAGCGCATCAGCTTGACCTGCCTTTGCATTATAAAGGTCAGCTTATCGATACCAGCTTTGAGTTAAAAGCAAATGCAACGCAGCTGTCTGCGCTAGGTACTAAAAATGGCTACCAACATTTATGGCTTAAAGCTCAAGCGCAACCTCAAAGTGGTTTAGCTAAAGTAACGTGGCTAAACGAAAATGGTCGTTTTTATACGCAAACGAGCTTGTTTAAAGGTGATGAGTCTTTCTTGTTTACTCAAATAGGCGCAAATGACCCTCACTTTAATTTACGCAACGAAAATGGTTTTATTCGTCGTGTTGAGGGTCAAAAGCAACATAAGTTTATATCTGTATTAGAGCCACATGGTGAGTACAACCCAAGTAAAGAATATACCCTAGAAGCTGTTAGTCGAGTTACAAAGCTTGAATATAGTCAGCAGGGCTATTTAACACTTGTTGAACTTGATATTAAAGGCAACTCATATTTAGTGGCAATTAATAAAGCACAAACATCAGCTAAAAACACATTCAATTATCAAAATAAAGAGTTCACTTTAAATGGCCGATTAGGCGTTTATATGATGAACAATAATCAGGAGTAAATAGGATGCAAAAGCAAAGCGCAAACTTTTCATTTGGTAACGAGACCGAAATAGAAGACTTAGGAAATGGTCTAAAACGTCAAATGCTAGGTTATAACGAAGAGCTAATGGCTGTTAAAATTTGGTTTGAGAAAGGGGCTATTGGTTATAACCATGCTCACAGACATTCTCAAGTAACGTATGTTGTTGAAGGTGAGTTTCACTTTAACATTGATGGCGTAACTAAAATCTTAAAACCGGGTGATAGCTGCTTAATCCCACCATTTGCTGATCATGGAGCTACCTGCCCAACAGGCGGAATCCTGATTGATACTTTTAGCCCAGCGCGTGAAGACTTTCTTGAGGATTAATTATGCAACTTAAAGGCTTACGTTGGTGGGTTATAGCGCTAATAGCGCTAGCTACCATTATTAACTATATCGACCGCCAAGCACTTAGTGTGCTTTGGCCGGACATTGTTGAAGATTTATTTCCTGATGAATCAGCGCTAGAACGCAAACAAATATACGCTAATATTTCTATTGTGTTTGTATTTGCTTATGCATTTGGTCAGGCAATCTTTGGTAAAATATTTGACTGGGTGGGCACACGCTTCGGTTTTGTACTATCAATAGGTGTTTGGTCTATTGCAACCGTTGCGCATGCATTTGCACAAGGTGTACTTAGTCTTAGTATTTTTCGCGCAATCTTAGGTGTAGCAGAAGCCGGTAACTGGCCTGGTGCAGCTAAAGGTAACGCAGAATGGTTCCCTACTAAAGAACGTGCTTTAGCACAGGGTATTTTTAACTCTGGCGCCGCAATTGGCGGCATTATTGCTATTCCTTTAATTGCTTATTTAACTATCTACTTTAGCTGGCAAATGGTGTTTGTTTTTGTTGGTGCATTAGGTTTCCTTTGGTTAGTTCCATGGTTAATTTTAGTTAAAGCACCGCCTAGCTCACATCCTTGGCTGACTGCCGAAGAACGTGAATATATCTTAACGGGTCAAAGACGTGTTGATGACAACGGTGATGTAACTGGTGAAGACGAAGAGGAATATAACCCTACAACTGCTGAGTTACTTTCTCGTAAGCAAAGCTGGGGTGTAATCATTGCCTCTGCCGCAATTGACCCAATTTGGTGGTTATTTGTTTTTTGGATCCCTATTTACCTAAATGAAGTATACGGTATGGATGTTAAATCTATTGGTATATACGGTTGGGTACCTTATGTTGGCGCTATGTTTGGTGCTTGGTTTGGTGGCTTATTGGCTCAAAATCGACTCAAAGCAGGTTGGAATACAGATAAAACACGTAAGCTTACTATTACGCTGGGTTGTTTAATTATGTTACCAGCGCTACTTGCAATGGCAAATCCAGGCGGACCAACAACAGCAGTACTAATTATGGCTGTTATCTTATTTGGTTTTCAAACTGCAATTGGTAACGTGCAAACACTACCAAGTGATTTGTTAGGTAAAAAAGCAGTGGGTACATTATCAGGTTTTTCTGGTATGGCGGCAAAACTTGGTGCTGTAGGTCTTACATCGTTAGTACCTTTTCTTACTGCTGATGGTAACTACACACCAGCATTTGTAATTGGTGCTTCTTTAGCCATCATAGCAATGGCAGCTGTTTGGATTTTAATTCCAAAAATAGAACCTCTTAAAAAGCCTCAATAATCTAGATAATAACTGCTATGCCAACATATTTTGTATAAGTGCATAGCAGTTAACTACATAGGGTAACTTCCAAGATGAAAAATATTTACTTTATCGGTGAATGCATGGTCGAGCTTAGAGCTATGAGCGCGGCAACACTGCACCAATCATTTGCAGGCGATGTTTATAATTCTGCAGTGTATTTAAAACGTTGCTTCCCGCAGGTTACTACTTCGGTTGTTACGGCTTTAGGTCAAGATAATTTAAGTAAAAAAATGCTAGAACGCTTTGAGAGTGAACAAATAAATACGCAACTTGTATTTGCTCACGACACCAAAGTACCTGGTATGTACTACATAGAAACTGATGAGCATGGTGAGCGTAGCTTTATTTATTGGCGCAATGATTCTGCAGCTAAAAAGGTTGTTGATTTTTTAGATGCTGATGCACTCGATCAGCTTAGCCAAGGTGATATGTTTTTCTTTTCAGGAATTTCATTAGCAATAATTGAAGAAAGTGCACGTGAAGACTTTTGGAAAGTGGTAAAGCAGCTTAAAGATGCTGGGGTTAAAATCGTTTTTGATCCTAATTACAGAGCACGTTTGTGGAATAGTGTAGAGGAAACAAAAGAGCAGTATCATTTAGCCTTTACGTTTGCAGATATTACCCTACCAGGCGTTGAAGATTTAACAACACTTTATGACGTTCATAGCGTAGAAGCAGTTGTTGAATATTTAAAGCCTTACCAAATTGAAGAAATTGTTGTTAAAAATGGCCCTGAATCGGTAGTGACAAAAGAGGGCGATACGCTTCAAAGCCACACCATAATACCGGTAACAAATGTTGTAGATACGACATCCGCAGGCGATGCCTTTAACGGTGTTTACTTAGGTGCACGTTTATCTGATAAATCAATTTCAAGTGCTGTACAACTTGCTGCAAAAGCGGCAGGGACTGTTATACAGCAACCAGGTGCTATTGCTCCAAAAGATATATTTCAGCTAGCAATGGCTGAAGCTGGCATGTGATACCAATTTTATTAAAAACATGATCACCTTAGCGTATTAAATAACTCACTAACTACGTTAAAAATTATTTATATAGAGCAACTATGTATCATAATTTTAGCCTTGTTATTGAGCTATTTTCTTGTCGCTATAATAGCTCATTAATTTAATGCAATTGGTATAACAAAATAATTAAACATTAAAGGCCGCCATACCTCGGCCGCATTACTTTTTATAAAGGAACAACGTTATGACTCGCTTTTCTGAACTTATGGCAGGACAAACACTGCTACCTATAATTCAAGCAGATACTCCAGAGCAAGGTGTTCAAATAGCGAAAGCTATGGCCAATGCTGGGCTTACTTTAGTTGAAGTAGTGCTAAGAACAGAGGCATCAATAGAGGCATTAAAAGCTATTAAAGCACAGGTGCCTGAGCTAAAAGTAGGTGCAGGGACAGTCATCAATACTGATATTTTGGAGCAAGCACTTGAAGCGGGTTCTGATTTTATTGTAACCCCAGCGGTGTCTCCTACGTTACTTGAAGCACTTGCTAAATGTAATGTGCCGGTACTTCCTGGTGTATCAAACACCGGTGATATTTTAATGGCGCTTGAATATGGCTTTGAAGAGCAAAAATTATTCCCGGCATCGCTTGCCGGTGGCGCTCCTTTTGTGTCAGCTGTGTCGTCAGTATTTAGAGCAGTCAGCTTTTGTCCTACAGGTGGCGTTAGCGAAAGTAACAAAATGGACTATCTTTCTTTAAATAATGTATTCGCCGTTGGCGGTACTTGGATAGCGAAAAAAGAATGGGTTGAACAAGAAAATTGGCAAGCAATTACTGATTCTTGTATCCAGGCTTTAAAATAGAAAGGATTTCATAAATGAATTATTTAGCCCCAACAATACTACCAGGCGTAATCGTTGGCGATGAAGTAAGTGCTGTGTACGAGCATGCACGTACACATCAATATGCGTTGCCAGCGGTAAATGTTGTTAGTACAACATCTATTAATGCGACGCTAGAAGCTGCTAAAAAGAAAAACTCGCCCGTTATTATTCAGCTTTCTAATGGTGGAGCACAATTTTTTTGTGGTAAAAGCTTATCTTTACCAGAGCAACAATCAGCTGTGCTTGGGGCGGTAAGTGCTGCAAGGTATGTACATTCAGTGGCAGCACATTATGAAGTAGCAGTGATGCTTCACACTGATCACGCAGCTAAAAAGCTACTACCTTGGATTGATGGTTTGCTTGATGAAGGTGAAAGACACTTTGAACTGACTGGCAAACCATTGTTTAGCTCACATATGATTGATCTGTCAGAAGAGCCTTTAGAAGAAAATATCGAAATTTGTGAACGTTACTTAACGCGTATGGCAAAAATAGGTATGACGCTTGAAATTGAGCTTGGTTGCACGGGTGGCGAAGAAGACGGTGTTGATAACTCACACTTAGATAGTTCTGCTTTATATACTCAACCTGAAGATGTTGCATTTGCTTACGAACGCTTAAGTCGTATTAGCCCTAACTTTATAATTGCAGCCTCTTTTGGCAATGTTCATGGTGTATATAAACCGGGTAACGTTGTTCTTACGCCAACTATTTTAAAAGATTCACAAGCTTACGTATCAGAAAAATTTAATCTACCAAGCAACTCAATTAACTTTGTATTTCATGGTGGTAGTGGTTCTGAGTACAGTAAAATTGCAGAGTCTTTAACGTATGGCGTAGTGAAGATGAATATTGATACCGATACGCAGTGGGCGTGTTGGACAGGTATTTTAGATTACTACAAAGACAAGCAAGCATACCTACAAGGGCAAATTGGTAACCCTGACGGGGATGATAAGCCAAACAAGAAATACTATGACCCTCGTGTATGGTTGCGTCATTCAGAGCAAAGTATGGTTGCAAGGCTAGAGCAATGCTTTGACGATCTAAATTGTGTAAACAGGTATAGCGCATGAAAAGATTAAATACAGTATTGAAAGAAGACGGTGTAGATACCGATCTTATTTTACTTATTCGCACAATTTTAGCGACCAGTAAAGAAATTGCTTTTCGAGTAAGCCAAGGTGAATTAGCCGGTGTTTTAGGGTCAACTTTGAATGAAAACGTTCAAGGTGAAGTTCAAAAAAAGCTTGATGTAATCGCAAACCAACTACTTAAAGACATCCTACTTGATGATAGCTGTGTACGATCTGTTGCATCAGAGGAAGAAGATCATGCGGTAGGTGGCCACCCTGAAGGTAAGTTTATTGTTGCTTTTGACCCGTTAGATGGCTCTTCTAATATTGATGTTAATGGGCAAATAGGCACTATATTTACTATTTACTTAGCCCGTGATGATGTTCCTTTTGATAGCGACGAGCAATTTAGTCAGCCCGGTGTAAATCAAGTGTGTGCAGGCTATGTGTTATACGGCCCTTCATCATTACTTGTAATGAGTACTGGCGGTCCTACGCGTTGTTATACGTTAGACTCAACACATGGCGGTTACTTACTGACAAACAAGCAGTTAAGTGTGCCAGAACAAAGTCGCGAATTTGCCGTAAATATGGCTAACTACCGTTACTGGGACGAACCAACACAAGTGTATTTTGATAAATTGCTATACACCTGTGAAAGCTTTGAAAAAAGCTCAATGCGTTGGAATGCAGCGATGGTAGGTGACGTTCATCGTATTTTATGCCGAGGCGGGTTATTTTTGTATCCACAAGATAAACGCAGTGGTAACGATAACGGAAAAATAAGACTGCTTTATGAAGCAAACCCGTTAGCACTTTTAGTTGAAAACGCAGGTGGGAAAGCAACCTCTAGAGGAGCGCGAATTTTAGATATTGCGCCCACTAGCTTGCACCAGCGTGTGCCTGTAGCTTTGGGTTCAAATGAGCCTGTAGAGTTTTATAATAACGCCATGTTATAAAACAGCACTCAAAAAAAGGGGTAAGAAAATAGCCCCTTTTTACCTTTAATTTTAATTCTCTTTGTAAATCATCCTCTTTAGACAAACTCACTTCTTTTCTTATTGTCTTCAAATAAGAATACTTCACATATATTAAATAATATTACTTACTAATCCCTATATAAAACTAAGTTTTTACTATAACGCTATGTATCTTCAACGTTATTTTTCACAATTGAATTCAATTTTTAACCAACAACAAAAGCCCGAGGTTAACTTGGTGTTTATTTATTGTTATTTAATTAGGTGGGGATAGTGGAAAAACTTATTTTATTGTGGTTATATTACCAAGTTGGTTAACAATTCATTTGCGATTCAAATGAATTTGGTAATAAGCACATGATTTATTTGGTAACACACACAATAGATAACCAAATATTAAAACTATAAATTTGGAGAATAGAGCCACCATGAAATTCAAACATTTTGCGCTATGCGCTATTGCAGCAGCAATCGTTGGTTGTGACACAAACTCAAACAACAATGACAACAACTTGGGCTCTATTGCTCTTAGTGGAACTGTTACAAGCGGACAAACATTAACAGCTGAAGTTAGTGACCCTGATGGTATCTCAGGTGACGTGACTTACTACTGGTATGCAGATGGTGAGGCAATTGCTGGTGCAAATAGCGCTTCATTTACATTGACTGACGATCAGATAGGGTTACCAATTACAGTTCAAGGGCTTTATACCGATGATGGCGGTATTAATGAATCGCATATTACAGAACCAACCGCAGATGTTGCCGCAATCGCATTTCCTGCAAGTTTAACTATTACAGGTGACGCACTAGTTGGTTCGCAACTAACTGCTAATGTAGCTGACGACAATGGCTTTGATGGCGATACAGTAACTTATAAATGGTTTGCAGATGACGTAGAAATTGCTGATGAAGCACTTTCAACGCTCACGTTAACAGACGCACAGTTTGGTACAGTTATTACAGTTAGTGCATCTTTTGAAGATAGCCGTGGGTTTAACGAGTCTGTAACTTCAGCCGGTACAGAGGTTGTCGCACGAACAAACTCAGAAGGCGAAGTTACAATTAGCGGCACGCCAACTGTTGGAAATACTTTAACAGCAGAAATTAATGATACCGATGGGGCGACAGGAGATATCACTTATCAATGGCTTGCTGACGCACAAGAGATAGATGGCGCAATAGAGAGCACCTTTACAGTTGATGCATCACTTTTAGGTCAAAAGGTAAGTGTTCAGGTTGCTTATACAGATGATAATGGGTTTATCGAGGATAATACATCAGAGGAAACAATTGCTGTTTCTGCTGTTGCGGTTGACGAAGCCGGTAGCGTAGCCATTATGGGTGTAGTGCCTTATTTAACAAATGGCGAGTTAACCGCTGAGATAACTGATAACAACGGCGTTGAAGAGGCTAACGTTACTTATACTTGGTCTGCTGATGGCGTTGAAATAGCTGGGAGCAATAGTAAAACATTTACGCCTTCTGATTACGCTGGCTCAATAATGTCAGTAAAAGCCACGTATACAGATAATGATGGCTTTGCGAGTGAGGTTACAAACTCACTTGATACATTGGTTTACACACAATTAGTTAGTAACCCTGAAGCACTCCTTGGTGCTATAAGTGGCGGTTTAGCTGACGGTGATGTTATTGGTTTAAACACGGGTGTTTATGCTGATATGGACGCAATTTTATTAACCAGTGCAGTCACGCTTCGCGCTGTAGAAGGTCAAACTCCTGTACTTAGTGGTGAAGTATGTGTGCATGTAGCTGCTGGAGTAGATGGCGCTGGGTTAACAGGGCTTACCTTTAAGAATATAGATACTAAAGCGGGTGCATTTTGTGAAACCGAAGAAGGTGCTGTTATTTACTCAGAAGGGGATAACTTTACTTTTTCGCAAAACACGATGGATGGAGAAGAAGCAACGCTAAACAACTCTACTTATCATTGGTTAATGCTAAAAGGTAAAGGCGCTTTAATCGAACGTAATACATTTTCTAATCGTAATTTTGCTGAAAATGGCTCCGTGATTAAAATGGCATCTGCAAGCTCGGATCACGTTATTGAATATAACTTGTTTAGTGGCACTAGTAGCAATCCAAACTTTGACAATTCTAGCTTACATTTAATTAATGTTGGCAGTACAACGGCTAGTGGTGCAGCTGATAACGCAAACTTTACTATTCAATACAACCGAGTAGAAAACTTTGTAACGGGTCGTCGTTTAATGCGAGTGCAAACATCGGGTGCAACCATCAAAGGCAATACAATCGTAAATCCTAATGGTGGTATTTCACTAGAAGATGGTGGCTTCAACAGTGTTACAGATAACATTATTATTCGAACTACCGATATTGCAAGCTCTGATGATCGCCCAGCGGGTATATTAATCACACCACTTGGTCACACTGTGAGTAACAACTACATTGCAGGTATTCGTTCTGGCAATAAAGAAGCGGGCGGTATTGTATTTACGGCAAATCCATTTTCGCAAGCTGACGGCGGTGTGCCAAACTCGGGTAACCAAGCTGTACTTGATAGCGCTGGCGACTTTACACTAAATGTAACAAACAATACGGTTTTGAACTCACAGCAACCTATTGTATTTAGTACGGAAATAGGCCCTAAAGCACCAACAAGTGATTGTGATGAGTTAACCGCAGCGAATGCGCCGGTACTCTATGGGCTGACCAAAAATGCGTTTGTTATAAACTTTAATGGAAATTTAATTGCAAACGGTTTAGGTGATCAAACAGACGCAGATACAATAAGCAGCAGTGCTAAAACTCAAGGCCTATTTTACCCAAATACACTTGATAGTGACCATGCTTTTGAATATGACTGTGACTTAATTAATCATGATAGTTCGGTGCTAAGTAACAACTTTGGTTATATGGATAGTCGAGTATCAGGCGATGCAAGCGGTGACTGGGTTGAAATTAGAAAACTAAATGGTAATGGCGCATTCGATACTGATGGTGCAATTGACCAAGACCCAGCAAATAACGGTAAAGAAGTGCTTGAGTACGTTACAGCAGCAAGTACGTTATTAGAAACTGACCCTGCAGGCCTTCAGGCAGAGGCAGGTGCTAAAGGTCTTCATTATATTCAATCATCTGAAGTAGGTGTTGGATCTACATGGAAAATACAAAACGATTAAGTAACCAATTAATCAGTTAACTTTTAAAAGCCCCAAATTTGGGGCTTTTTTATTATTTATTAATAATCACCACACTTTTCTCAACCTACATAACTCATTTATCGACTAGTTTAGAGCTGTTTATATTCTAGTAAAAAACCTGCCTGACCTACTGGTAATGCCGTTAAGTTAAAATTGGTATACCTTATGGTAATATTAAAACGTCAAATTGGTTGATCATCGTGCTGGGTTTAAGTATATTAATGCCAAAGGTCACATAAAATATACATCAGCATAACAAGCTAACACACTAAAATCACACAACAACAACCAGCGGAGAATTCAAATGTCGTTGAAGTCACGAGATAACAATAATTCTACAACAGGGCAGTTTGCAATGCGCCCAGTTGCAAAATGGGTAAGAACAGCGGTCATCGCAGGTATGGCAAGTTCTTGCGTATTTACAGCAAGCGCACAGGAAGATCAGGGAAAAGCGACAGAAGTTGAAGAAGACGTTGAAATAATTAGTGTTACAGGTACACGTAGAACGATACAAGATCAAATAGCAATTAAACGTGAAGCAACAACGGTAGTTGATGGCCTGTCATCTGAAGATATTGGTGATTTACCAGCACTGTCAATCGGCGAAGCACTAGAATCAATTACAGGTGCTGCATCTCACCGTGAAAACGGTGGTGCTACAGAAATCACTATCCGTGGTCTTGGTCCATTTTTAAGTGCAACACACATTAATGGTCGTGAAGCGACTAATGGTAGTGGTGACCGCTCAGTTAACTTTTCGCAGTTCCCTTCTGAACTTGTAAAAAAAGTAGCGATATATAAAACGCAAGATGCGTCAATGATTGAAGGTGGTGTTGCAGGTGTTATTGCACTTGAAACTATAACTCCACTTGATTTTGGCAAACAACGTGTATCAGCTGAGGTTAAATTAAACTATAACCCAGACGAAGGTAATGTAGATAACTCGCTGCAAAGTGACGCGGGTTACCGTGGCACGTTTAGTTATGTTGATCAGTTTGAATTTGATAACGGCCAAGCCGTTGGTGTGTCTTTTGGTGTGCAGCGCCAAGAAATTAGTCAACCAGAGGCTGAATACAGAAGCTCTAGCCCATCAGGTTCTTCATTATGGGCATGTTTAAACGATCCGACTAATACCAATGAAGGTTTTTATCGCAGCAGCGCAGGCGACTGTGAAGACCAAGTTAATGGCAGTAGTAACCAAGGTTACGATACAGAAATTGATCCAGAAACAGGTAAAGCAGTAAGTGATGGGACTCCTTATGCTTGGACTGGCAGTAGCCGAAGCTTTCGTCAAAACGAGACATCTGATGAACGTGATGCAGTATTTTTTGCACTGCAATACCAACCGTCAGCTGATTGGGATGTTAACTTTGATGCACAAATTTCAGATAGAACACAACAAGAAGCACGCCACGATTTAATCTTTTTACAAAAACGTGCAACACCAGGTGTAACCGGTCCAACACTTGTAACTAACGATGTAGGCGGTATTTTACATTGGGAAGGTGAAGAGCGTATTGAATCAGCGGGTGAGCAATTTTCTCGTGAAGAAAACTACCAAGGTTACGGCATAAATATAGAACATACAGTTACCGATAGATTAACTGTTGACTTAGATTTAGCGTATTCAAAAACTGAACGTGAAGAACTTCAAATATCTAACCGTGGTAGAACATCAGGTCGCAATTTCTTTTCTTGGGATATGGGCGATGAAATTCCTCATTTCACACTGACAGATTTTGACGTAACAGATATTTCAAACTTTACAGATAGCCTAAGAACACGACTTGACCGTGAAAATGTTCGTGAAAACGAAGTTATCTCAGCGCGACTAGATTTTGACTATGCGCTAGATGGCAACGTTTTTACAAGTATTCAAGGTGGTATTAGAACATCTGAAATGACCTTCCTACAGTATGGTGGTAGCCAAGGTAACGGTTCAAGAAACGAATTTACACTAGACTCTGGTACTGAAGCGCTTGACGTATTACAAGGTTGTCAAATCGATTTCCCTGAATCAGGCTTTTTATCGAGTGTATCTGATGGTGATATCGTAACAAATATTGATAGCGACGGTAACGTTGTAGCTAGCGGTACAGGTTCATCATGGGCTACATACGACAACGTATGTTTCTCACAAGCTGTAGCTGGTTCTAACGCTGATGGTGTGTTTGCTTACCCAGAAGTGGAATATGAAAATGCAGGTACAATTGATGTAACAGAAAAAACAACATCAGTGTACTTAATGGCTAATTACGATACAGAAATGTTTGGTAAATTCATTCGCGGTAACTTTGGTCTTCGTATTGTAGACACAGATGTAACTTCGATTGGTTTTAGAAATAGCTTTGATGTTGTAACAAGTGATACCGGTGTACTGTCTCTAGTTGAGTCTGATAACGGTTCACTGGATAAAATAAAAAGTGGTGGCGATTACACTAAGTATTTACCAAGCTTTAACCTAGTTATTGATTACAGCGAAGATATTTTATTCCGAGCAGGTATATACCGTGGTATGTCACGCGCAAATCCATCTAATTTAGGTTATAGCCGTACATTCCAAGAAGATACAGAAGGTACAGCAACATCAATTAGCGATTTATTAGTGGGTGTAAATGGCTCTGGTAACCCGGACACTCAACCGCTTATGTCGTGGAACTACGATGCTGCGTTTGAATGGTACCCTAACGAAGATTCAATCTTAGCGTTAAGCTTATACTACAAACAGTTCAACGGTGGTTTTCAACAACAAACAGTAATTGAAGAGTTTACTGTTGCCGGTGAAACTGTTTCATTACCAATTACTAACTCTGTTACATCAGACGAGGACAGTGAAATATTAGGTCTTGAAGCTTCATTTTCTTACCGCTGGGATAATGGCATCGGTATGAAATTTGGTTACAACTATGCAGACACTGACTTTGAGTTCCAAGATAGCTTATACGGCGATACGTTTGTTACTGATGTAGACGGTAATACTACACAATTAACTGACGGTATTGTTGAGTCGGCTTCAGTACCTGGCTTCTCAAAGCATGTATTTAGCAGCCAGCTGTACTACCAAATTGGTGGGTTTGATACTGCCGTTATTTACAAATATCGTAGTGAGTATTTCCAACCATATACTACAAATGGTACTCGACTTCGTTATGTTGATTCTGTAGGCGTATGGGAAATGCGCGCATCATACAAAATTGATGAGCACTTTAGAGTTAAAGCAGAAGCAATTAACTTGTTCAGCGCACCTAAATCACAAGATTTCTTTGTTGAAGGAAACTTAGGTGAAGTGAATGACTACGGCCCACGCTTATTCTTAGGTTTAAGCTACAAGCTGTAATAATAGTTAAACATTAAATCTCATTAAAAAGGCGGTTTTACCGCCTTTTTTTGATCCCTAAATTCTTCAATTTTATATTTTCAATAACGCTAATAAATAGTACTCAACACAGTTTGCTTTCTAATAACGCTTCTTGACTGAAAAAACAAATTGGTTAACCAATAATGCCATTTATTAAGTGCGTACAACATCATCGGTTTCTCTTGCCTAAATTATTTCATTTTTAAAACACTAACTCTTTTAACCCTTGTAATTGATAGCTCAATTTCTAATTAAATTTAAAATCAATAAATAACATGAACTTAAAATCTACTTTATGATTTTAATTTAAAGGTTAGGTAGGTTTTTCTATTTTGGTAATAACATATTGCATAATATTTGATCTAAATTCATTACCAAAAGGTTGACCTTTTTATGGTTGGGTGTAAATATAAAGTTAAGGGTTTGTAATAATTAAGGGCTTTTAATAAAAACAATAAAGTAGCTGGTTAAACATAGCATTTCACACACACAGGAAAAAAACTATGAGTCACAAGTTATCTAAAATTACACTGGCAGTTATATCGGCAACCGCACTTGGTATGTCTTTGTCTACACAGGCGCAAGAAGCTCCAAAAAAAGCTGCAGACGATCTTGAGGTTATTGAGGTTTCAGGCATTCGACAATCGCTTACAAATGCGCTTGCACAAAAGCGTTCAGCAGATAGCCTTGTTGAGATTATTGAGGCTGTCGATATTGGTAAGCTACCAGATCAAAACCTCGCAGAAGTACTTGAAAATGTAACGGGGATTCAAATTACCCGTGAAGCAGGGGTAGGTACGGGCGTTCAAATTCGTGGTACCAATGCTAATCGTACAGAAGTGAACGGCGTATCAACAGTTGGCTCTGGGTCTGGGCGAAGTGGCATTAGTTTTGAAGATGTATCAGCTGCAATTATCTCCGGTGTAGAAGTAATTAAGTCACCTGAAGCAAAAACAATCGAAGGCTCTGTGGGCGCAACAATAAACCTTAAAACAATTCGCCCGTTACAGTTAAATGAAACTCTAGGCTCAATTAGAGTTCAAGGTGAAGATAGTAGCTTATCAACAGATGGTGTTACTCCTAGGGTATCGGGTGCTTGGGGTGATAACTGGGAGCTTGATTCGGGCGGTAAGTTTGGTGTTGTATTTAGTGGTAGTTACAGTGAGCAAGACGTAACCGCATTTCGTCCTCGTGCTGATAGAGATAATTCGGTAGCCGCTGATAGTGGTGCTGCAAGTGCACAATCGTTTGATTTTCTACCAGTACAATTTTTGATTCAAGATTACGATAATTACGAATACGAGACAAAAAACTTCGCAGGTACATTTGAATATGCACCAAACGATAATATGAAATTCTTTTTTGATGCAGTTGTTAACGATCAAGAGCGCCGCCAAGAAAGCTCAAGAGTACAAGCATCTGGCCTAAGTGATCTTAGAAATGTATCAATACCGAGTGAATTTGAAACAGTTAATTTTGGTTCTCTTGACGGACAAAACCTAGGCAGCATACAAGCGGCCGTAAGAGGCGTTATTCCGGTTGAAGACGGTGGTGGCGATCCTAATTTACGTTTTTCTAGTGATACTAATTCACGCATAACAAAAAGCAAAATATTTAGAATAGGGGGCGAATGGCAAGGCGATAGATTATTTGCAAGTGTTGAAGCCTCAACCTCTCGTTCTGATTCAACTACACCAAGCTTTAATACAACGCTTAATTTTATAAATCCAAATGTCGCTACTAATTCGTCAAATGAAAACGGTACTCCTTTTGAGTATGATCTTACAGGTGATGCACTTACATTTGGTATTGCAACGGGGGAGGCAAACGCACCAACAATGGCTCAATTACTCGACCCTGCAAATGTTGTTCTACGTGATGTAAACCAAGGGCAAGACGAGTCAGAAAATACAGAAGATGCGTTTCGTACAGATTTTACATATTACTTAGATGATGTAATAACGTCAGTCGATTTTGGCTACCGCTACAGCAAAACGAGCAGTATGTCGGATCAAGTTCGCTCTAACGTTGGTTTAAGAAATATGGCTGATAGTCCAACGGGTGATTTATTTGCACAATTATTAACAGCGGGCCCAGATAACTTTAATGATGGTGATGGGCGAGCACTTTATATTCGTGATTTCTTACTTATAAACCCAGAGCTTGCATCCTCTGATCCACAAGCTGTATTAGCAGCACTTAACCAAGCGATTGAAGCTAATAATGCTATAACGGGTTCTGATCGTGGTCCAATAAGTTCACCAACGTCTCAAGTAAATGCGTTTTTTGATATTGAAGAAGAAACACATGCCTTATATGCACAAGCTAATTTTGAGTATGGCATGTTTCGCGGTAACTTTGGCTTACGTTATTTAGAGACTGAAGTTACATCGCTAGGTAACTCTGTTACTCAAGATGGAAGTGGCAACGAACTGGTGACTCAAGTAACGTCAAAAGGTGATTACGATTTCTTTTTACCACGATTTAATTTAGCCGCGAATGTAAGTGAAGATGTGATTGTTCGTCTAGGTTGGTCAAAAGATATCAGACGCCCAGATTTTGATGACCTATCTACATCCGTTACGTTTGGCACCAGCCCTAATAGTGCAGTTTCAATAGGTAACTCAGGCTTAGAGCCAGAAGAAGTAACCTCTTTCGATATATCCACTGATTGGTATTTTGCACCCGCTGCTTTATTAAGTGTGGGGTACTTTCATAAAACACGTAGCGATTTGCACGTTACACAGCAAGTTGACCCATTTGAAGACCCAAGCACAGGCTTTCGCGATACAAATGGTCCAGAATGTGAAGGCGGCGGCATATTTAACCCAATTGCTGACATAAACGTATTTGGCCCAGATGCTGGCGTAGGGTTATGTGTACCAACACAAACTACTATTAATGATTCTGGTGAAACAACACAGCAAGGCATCGAGCTTGCAGCTCAATACGACTTATCAAATTTTGAAAAAGAGCTAGGCTGGGCATCAGGTTTTGGTGTAGTTGCTAACTATACCTATCAAGAATTTTCTGGTGGTGAATCATTTGACACCGCAACGAGTCGTGCAAATGCTGTTTTTGCATTAACAACCGGTAACCCGGATACAGACATAAGTGCTAAGCAATCACTCATTGATCTGTCAGAAAACGCATATAACATCACATTCTACTATGAGAAATACGGTCTATCTGCTCGAGCGCGTTACACGTGGCGCGAAGGGTACCGTTCAACTGACTTTGGTAGTACCTCGAGCTTCCCATGGGGTTTCCCTGTTGTACAAGAAGACAGAGGGCAGCTTAATGCCAGCATAAGTTATGATGTGAACGATCAGCTAAATATCGGTATTGAAGCCGTTAACTTAACTGAGTCAGAAGTTAGCCAGTCTTGTGTAAACGAAGGTGCTTTACTTTGTTTCCAAGGTATTACAGACCGCCGTATTACATTTGGCGCAAGCTATAGATTTTAAAGGTTATAGTTAAATCGAGTCTATAAGTGTGTGTATTTAAAGACGCTAAAAGCAAGCCACCTGGCTTGCTTTTTTTTAACTATAATTAGTTAACATTTACAAAAATGATTTATTCCACTTTGTATTTTACTTATCAATACCGTTACAGCGGCAATGTCTTGCGACACTGCCACCAGTAATTATACCAACCTGCACAAATCTTTGATCAATTTAACGAATTAAATTGCACTATAACGTCGTTAAAAATTTTTTATTTAGAACAACTAGATACAAAAATTTTTGCCTAGTTCTAGCGTAATTTTCTTAACGTTAAATAGACCCCGTATATAAGCAGATTGGTATTATTATCGAGATAGTATTAAACCAATACCTTTATTTTTTAACCTTACCCTTAAGAACATAAATTTCACCATCGAAACTGCCTTGTATCGTCAGTCCTTGGCTTGCCAACTCTTGCAAATATTCAACATGATCATCAGTGATATGCTGGCCTGGGACTAAAAGCGGAATGCCCGGTGGGTATGGAGTAACTAAACCTGCACAAATGCGGTTGTTACTTTTGCTAATAGGCACAGATTCGCGGTCGCCATAAAAAGCATCGCTTGGAATACACGCCAAGTCTATGGCTGGTAAATTTTCAGGTAAGCGAGCTCTACGCGTCGATTTCGATAGTTTTACTTTACCGCTGTCTAGCTTTTTCAATGCATTGTACAAACGAATTATTTTTGAGCGTGTGCCGCCAAGCGTCAGTAAAACCAAAATGGTGCTGTGTGTGTATTTTTCTATCTCTAGCCCAATTTCATCCAGTAGATATTTATGAATATCTTTTAATGAGTAAGGTAGCTCACTAATATCAATAAGGATCTTTAATGGGTCGTGGCCCATATTATCACCACTAAAATGCGGGAATATTTCCATAAAGTCTTGCTTAGCTAATACTTTAATTTGCTTAAGCGAGGCCATCTGTTGTTTAAACTCTTCAACATGATTTAGCAGCGCATTGAGGAGCTTATAGCCTTCCATCTCTAATTGCTTTTGGCACACGTCAAGCGATGCAATAAGCTGATATTTAGGCGATGTACTAGCGTAGATACTATAAATCTCTCGAAAGAAATCGGCATCAAAATCTGGATCGTTAATATGAATATAAGACGCTTGAGAAAACGCCGATACTACTTTATGCGCCGAATGTGTGATGTAGTCAGCCCCAGCATGTATTGCAGAATAATGACGAAAGCTAGGATGAAACAAAGAGTATGCAAACCAGGCTTCATCTATAAACACCTTGATACCATATTGATGAGCATAATCTACGACTTGTTTCAGGTCGCTAAGTAGGCCATCGTAGGTACAACCGGTAAGCACTAGTAATTTAGCATCAGTATTGTTTTCAATTGCTAACTTGATGTCGGCCAACGACGGTGGCGCGAAAATACCATATTTTGGATTTAAAATACTCGCCAAATAAATGGGGTAGCTAGCTGATTGCAAGATGCCATAGTGTACTGATTTATGGCAATTACGGTCGACAATTACTTTATCTCCCTTGCGCAGGAGTGTCTGCAAAATGATTTTATTTGAGGTAGATGAACCATTTGTAACAAAGTAGGTGTGCTTAACTTCAAACGTCGCCGCTGCTGATTCTTGAGCGCGACCAATGGTATTAGTGCTGTCTGACAATGAACCTAGCGAGTCTACCGAAACCGACAGGTCGCCAACAAATACATTGCGGCCGTAAAACTGATAAAAATCTTTGATGTAAGGTGAGTTTCTAAAGCTAGAACCCCCACTATGACCCGGTGTATGCCAAGAGTCGTTTGCTTCACCAACGTAACGACGATATGCCGTCCAAAATGGTGTTTCAGAGCGGTCGTCAAAATCGTTAATCATATAACCTAAAATAGCTTCTGGGTCAGAAATCACTTCATCTTTAAAAAAGAATGATTCGATTTCTTCTGATTCGTTTACGATCTCTAGCCCTTTAGTGTCGTCGCCAATAACATAAACCGGTAACTCAAGACGAATTGCCTTTAACTCCTCAATAAAGCGGCTATACATCCGCTCACCCACTTTGTTGTGCATATCCCAACTGAGAACTACGGCTTGAATATCACCATCTTCCTCTACACATTCCAGCGCGCGTTTAAGCTCAAGGCATTCAATAATATCGATATGAATATCGTCTCGCTCAAAGTTAGGAATAGTCTTTGACAGATTCGTTGAAAGCCCTTGTAAAGTGGCTGGGTCTTGCTCAATTATCAAGATACGAAGTAGAGGTAGCATAGAGGGTTTCGCAATATAATTTTATAATGCTCACTAGCATAACCAAAGGAATGTAACTTGTGAAATTAATACTTTGATAATGTTCTAATAATTGTTCTATTTCATTGGCTACTACAAATAAGAGGCGCAATGAAATTCATGTGTTTTCTGTTTCCATCGTAAGCATAAAGATTTTGATCATTATCAACGACAATATACTTCCCTTTAAGTTTTATACCACTGCAGTATAAAAATCATACTTATTTGATGGGCAGTTTTGTGCCATTGTAGGTCGAATAAGCGAAGCGCCATCCGACACAGTAAAATACCTTACCAATTATTATCAGCATTTTATGTTGTCGAGTGGCTGGAGAGTGCCATGAGCGGACGGTGGTAACGCCCCAAGCAGGGGATTTCAAGAGCGTTTTTCAGCGAGTAAAATTCCCTCTGACTTGGCTTGTTAGGTTGCTGGTCTACAACAAACACTATTGAGCCTCGACGCTGTGATAATCAGCTGATGTTTCATAACAATTGACACACACAACTGACATTTTATTAAAGGCTCGAAACTTCTCAGTCATACCATCTTCTTCATCAAACAAGGCTTCACATTTGGAACACCACGCTTGAAGGTCATTAGGTTCGCTAGAGTTTTCAATAAAGCCTACAGGTACACCTTCTGGTTTCAACAAATGGCAACAGACGACGGCTGCAACTCGCTTACCATGTTCGCCACAATCAACATACATTGGTTCAATCTCAGTGCTCATATGCAAACTAACAACTTTATCAGAGGACACTTTTCCTTTTTTAGCGCGAAAACATCCTTATTTTATGAGTTTCTATTAATAGCAAATAGTGTAAGTTATTGCCATCTATAAATATTAAGCTTAGGAAAGGTTATTTTACTATGTGAAAAAGAGGGAGGTTTTCACTTATTCTTACTAAGTTAATGACGACTCACCTGAATGGTCGGTTATCGCTCTTTGCCGAAGTTCGGCTTAGTGCCATCAGCAGACATTGGTAACGCCTCGTTATACGCCAAATGCACTTATCTAAAAGCTTTAATTGCCTCATTAAGCTGCACATCTTTTCCGCTTTCAATATTCTTCACATCAAGTAATACAAATTCATGATCTACAGGCAATCCAATGTTTTCATAATTATCCCCATGAGAATTGAGATATCTTTCATTTGATAATGTGATCCCCCAACCATTGGGCAAAGCTTTTGTTAACGCATCGCTAAAAGCTCCGTAGCTTCTTTCACCAATAAAAGTAACGTTGCCTCTTGCTTGTAAACCTAAAAGAAATACTTCAGCCGCACTAGGTGTTTTTTGACTAGTTAGAACAACAATGCTTCCTGTGTAATGATTAATTTTTGATGGGGCGACAACAATTTTTTGAAGTTCACTATAACCTGTCGATGTTTTAAATTGTTTCCCCCCCAAGGCTAATTCTGAATCTATTAAGTAAGATAAAATAGAAAATGCTACTAAGTCACTTCCACCCATACTAAAACGTAAATCAATAATTAAACCATTGCTTTGTTGGATGATAGGCGTAAATATCTCCATAACCTCTTTTGTTGCTTTTACGTCATTATTTGAGAAATCATCAAAGTTACTTATTTTTAAATAGGCAATATTTTGAGGCGTTTTTGCTAAGGTAAAATTATCGTGATATTGAAGAGTGGAATAGTTTTTATCAATGTAATTGATAATGTTTTCCTGAGACTTTTCAATTAATGCGGTATGTAATTCCCAGTAAGTTGAGTATTCAGGGTAGTTTTCTGAGTGCGCTTTTAATTCATCCCAAAATGACCACTTTCTTGGTGAGTAATGTGAAAGCCTATCAAGATCTTGATTGAGTAATATGGCATGACCGTCGCGTAATTCTTTAAGAAAGTCATCTATGATACTAAATAGCTCATCTTGCGTAGTTTTTGAGGTTATTCTTTTTTGCCAAAGTTTTCTCTGCTCAACCCAATTAATATTTTTATCTTTTGAAAATGCATAGTGCTCTTCAAAATTATTCATTAGAACGTCAAGAACAATATTGGCATTAAATTCATAGTTTTTGTCTTTAATACTAACAATTTTTTCGGATTGACATTGAGCGGGTAAACTATCTAATTTCGTTAGCTTTAACGGAAACAAACCACCAAAGTTAAGTAAGCGAGTATCTTTATTCACTTTTTTTGTTTCTTCAATGAACGAGATTTGTGCAAACTCATCGGTGATAAAGTGGTTTTCCAAACAATGCTTAGTTGTTAAATCAAAGGCTGTTGTTTTATTGTCCACAGTATGAAAAACGTAACCATAACCTTGGGTTTTCCAAGTTGTCTCAGTGGAGTTCGCAGAATTAATGGTACAAAGTACGGTGAGTAGAAATAACAAAATCCCTTTATTCAAAGTTTACTCCTAATAGTGAATCACAACCGAACTAGACTAAGCGTAGAATGCTGTCTTAAGCGGCAAATTGCTGTTGGCTAAAAGAACTGAGGTCCACCATTTTTAAAATTTGTAATTAATAGCTGATTTTACTGGTCGTCCACCTTAGGGCATGTTGTTAGGCAACGCTTTGCGCTATATTGCCCCGTAACCTTTTTATTTGGAATAGACTTACAACAATAAAACTAATGCCTATGCCTAACAAAAGCAGACTTGGTAACCATAAGGACATAAACCCACTTATTACAGGAGCTTTAACATTACCACCGCTATAAAGAACGGTTACTTGCTCTTGTTCTTTATAGCAAGCGGGACTACAACCATAATTAGACTCAAAAGTATGTTGTTTTTCAGTTTCATCCATGAAGCTTACTACAGGATATAGCGAGTCGTCTTTTCGAATTAACTCAATTACAGTGCCTTTTGCTGATAACGCGTTGTCGATAAAATCTGACGTACTTTTAGTAATATACAAGCCACCCAAAAACATCAGAACACCAAGTACCAGATACATATATCCTATCTTAATGTTGTTGTTCATTTTGCTGACGATACTGAACATACTTGAGTTACCTAAAAATTTAATAGTGCGCTCATCGCGCATATTTCTGCCGACTTAATGCTCATTAATCTACTTTATATAGTTTTAACAAATTACCTAAGGTATTAGTATTACTAAGGTTTCTAAAATTTTTAAGTGAAATTAAATGAACTAATATGTGCTTATCGCTCAAGGCAGCCTATAGTTACTCTGTTTTATCTTTAAACTCACACAAGTCTTCAATAATACAGCTGCCACATTTTGGTTTACGTGCTACGCAGGTGTAACGCCCGTGTAGTATTAGCCAATGATGTACGTCTACTTTAAATTCTTTTGGTACAACCTTTTCAAGCTTTTGTTCAACAGCTACAACATCTTTACCCATGGCAAGCTTTGTACGGTTAGATACACGAAATATATGTGTATCTACGGCTATAACAGGCCAGCAAAAGGATAATAATAGTAGATACTTATATTGTATTGATTTACACTGTATATAACAACAGAGGTGAATCAAAAACATGAATAAGCATACTACTTTAAAACCATTACTCTATAGTTATATACGCTTTTCTACAATCGAACAGGCTAAGGGGCAGTCTTTAAATCGGCAGCTTAGTTTTGCTAAAGAGGTTGCTAAGGAAAAAGGGCTTGAGCTTGATGACTCATTATCAATGCGTGATATGGGGTTAAGTGCGTTTCATAAAACCAATATTACCCGGGGCGCTTTGGGTATATTTTTAGCGGCGGTAGAGCAGGGTAAGGTACCGGCGGGTTCTATTTTAGTGCTTGAAAGTTTGGACCGCATTTCTCGTGCTGCGCCGCTTGAAAGTCAGGGCATTATTGCACAAATTATTAATGCTGATATTACGGTGATCACGGCGGCTGACCGTAAAGAGTATAATAAAGAAACCATTAAAAAGAATCCGATGGATTTGGTTTATATTATCCTGGTGTTGATACGGGCCAATGAGGAAAGTGAAACTAAATCTCTGCGGGTTCGTTCTGCGTTGACTAAGCAATGTGATGATTGGTTAGCCGGCAAACGTGGTTTTAGGGTTAAGTGTGGTAAGCCGCCTAGCTGGGTAGTGTGGAATGATGATAAAAAGTTATTCGACTTCGATCCGCACAATAAAGCTATTATGCTGCGTAAGCTTGAATTATTTAAAAAAGGGCACGGCGGTATAAAAATAGCTGAGCTTATTAATGCAGAGTTTGGTGCGGGTACTGTTCACCACACTGGGGCTAATGTTTATAAAGAGGTAAAGCGCCGTTCGTTAATTGGTGAGCTGAATGTAAAAGTAGGCGATGCTGATTACGTTCTTGAAGGTTATTACCCGCCATTAATGAGTAAAGTTGAGTTTGATTTTTTAGTCGCAGATTCATCTAAACGAGGTGCTACGAAACACACACAAAAGTTTGTGGGGATTTTATCGGGCGTTGGTGTATTTAAATGTGGTTGTTGTGGTAAATCGGTCGGTTCGCATGTTGTTTATCGTAAAAAGTGTATTGATGAAGTAAAAAGTAGCCATAAGCGCTATGGTTGTGTTGAAGCTAGGCGCAATAATAACTGTACAATGAGTTCTACAGTGCAAATTGAAATGGTTGAAAGTGCTGTTGTTAAGTTTTGCCAGGATAAAGTAAACCTGCAACGTATATTGCTAGGGGGCAGCGACCGCGAATTAATTAATACTGAAGAATCAGCACTGGTTGCGCAGCTTGAAAAAATTAATGACGATATAAACTCACTTACAGAAACGCTTTTAATACTTGAGGGCACGCCACCACAGGCGATAGCTAATAAAATATCAGCCCTTGAAACACAAGCGCGTGACATTCAAACCCAAATAGATACCAGTAAAAACAAGCTTGCTAAAATTGACCACTCTTTTCGTGATGAAGTAACAGACCGCTGGTTATCGCTTACTAAAAACCTTGTAAAACTTTCCAATGACGAACGTTTAGCTATTCGCCAGCTAGTTAAAGATACTTTTAAAAGCATCAGTTTACAGCTAAATACATTTAGCGGCGATAAAGGTGGCCTCAATAATGTTTTTGAGCACCTATTAGGTGCCTCAAATGCTGACTACTTTGAGCTTTTACTGGAATTTCATAATGATAAGAAGCGTTTGTTGCGTCTGCATAAACATACTGGTGAGCTAGTTAGTGGTTATGACTTTTGACGTAATTACGAAGTGGCCTGACGCAAGTTTACCCTTGCAACAGGCCATATTCAATATTATTTAGTTGAAGGGCTTAGTTATTTAGGTTCTTTAAAATAATTAGGATCAATACTTGTAAACCTGGCACAAAAGGTTTTAATAATATGATCTAGCATTGCTTCAAAGACCATTAACTCAACAACCATACCTGACTGAATAATCTTACCTTTATTGGTTATTATCGCTAGCGCATATCCTTTTTGCATTTGCAGTCCATTATTATTAGAAGAAATAATTTGCATAGAAACCTTTAAGTTATTAATAAAAGAATTGGTTAGCTTGAAGGCTTAATTAATCAAACTAACAGTACTATGATAACTATTTTCAAAATTTTTCAAAATTTAGGGATGTTTTGGATATTTTTCTGAATCCCTCCGCTAAATGGGGAGTTAGATTGCATCTTGATTAAAATTCAGAGAAAAACACAAAAAATTTTTTAGATAAATAGAGAATTAAGTAATGTGTTTTGTATATTTATCAGGAAATTATTGAAGTTGGTTTATTAATTGTTCAATACTTATTACTGATAGGTAGGCTCAAGTTACTCTTCACGCTGAATTGTCTAAGCACTTAAAATATAGGTTTACTTTCTGGACTTTTTAATAACCACGACTAAAACTATTGTTAATACGGTCGCAGGTAATAACCAAATATATTCCGCCATATTATTCATCCTCAAGGTTGTACAGTGATATTCCAACATTAATGATTTTTATTATTTTTGCAAATTAAACCAACAAAACGCAATTCTTCACTTTTACCCATTGCATGGCCCTAGTTAATTTCAGGACAATTAACGAGGACAAATCATGAAAAATATTAAATCTCAATTTATTCGCCAATACGTTCGAGCCAGTAGATCTCCGTGGGATGACTGCTCTACAATTTTATTGTTAGCAGATGTAGTTAATGAACAAACATTAGAGTTAAATTTCAATAATTACATCTATTTACATAGAGATAGCGTTGGAAAAATACTTGGCATTAGTATTTCAAATAGTATGTTGGAAAAAAATCCAAGTTTTGAGAATAGGTATTTAGAAGGGCACGACATGACGCTTTTTTTACTTATCTACATAGAGCAAATAACACAGTTTTGTGAGCTGTTCTCTGAAGAGTTCCAGCAAATATTTATGCAAACGCCAACTACATTTTTTGCAGCAACAGAAAGTGATTGGGTCGATATTATCGACAATGCATAACCCCCTAAGCGAACATTTGTTCGCTTTTTTAAAAATATTTTTCGTAAACCGTTTTAAATACCCATGCCTGATTTTATTTACTAATACGTTATCGATTTTGATAACAAAACACACAAGGATAGTGAAAAAATGAAACATACATACGTATCAACATTGGATTTTTTAAATTTATTACACTCATTTAGCCGAGTAATCACCGCTAATGACCACCAGATAAACTTATTAGAATTACGCAGTGATAATGCGAATTTAGATGAGCTGTGGGAGGTTATTGGCCCTGAAATTACAGCGAATAAAACACTAAATGAGTTTGCTATGCGAAAACTTGCTTATGAGCTCATGCACAGCCTAATTAGCCACCCAGTAGAGCGTGTGGAGCTGCCGTGTGACTTCGAGGATGATGTTTATCCCTAGGGTCTAATTGAAAAAATTAACGATTGAAACTGAGGTCATAATGGTTATTTTCAAAATCAAAATAACAGCCTAATCATATCTCCCAAAATATGCCTGAATCATTATTTGCTGATTCGTTGCCCTAACTGCAATAGCGTTTAATAGGGCATTTTACTCAGTTACTGAGTATCAAACCTGGGAGGGGGTCCTGCGCAAATACAGGGTTTCGTTACGATGCCTCAAAAGCGAGGTCATTGTAATCATGTTTGGCAAGGCCATAGGTCAAATGCACAAGGGAGGTAGATTTATGTCTATCTCCCTTTTGCGTATTTCAGTAAGTCAGTTCACTCAGTAGTTTTATTACAAATGATAGTGGCGGGGTAAAAAAATAAAAAATAAAAAATAAAAAAATAATTAATTTATTTTTTAACCGTCAGAAATGAATTAATAAATTTATAAAAGTTGCAAATGTGCCTGTATTTTTATTTTTTCTATTTTAATACTTTTAGAGGGGGTTATCTTATTGAAATTAAATAAAATATTTACTGTTTTGGTGGGCAATTTATATGTTTATTGTGGCATTTTATACGAAATGAGTAGGCAATTTATACGGTTTAGGGGGCCATTTTCACTGTAAATAAATAAAACTTTTTTTACCAAAAAACTTACCGAAATTTCTTTTATTCGTTGAGCCGCGGTTAGCATAACAGCATAAACTAGAAATGAGGTAGAGAAATGAGTAGTAAAAATTCTCCAAGAATTGTTTTCGGCAATAAGCTGTTACATGCGGGTTATTCGCTCGATATTAATGAGCAGCGATTAATAAATCTCGCGCTGTCTAAAGTAAACTCCAAAAAGTCTAACCCAGGAAAAATTCTGATTTATCCAACGGAATATGCCAAGTGTTTCGGCCTGAGTAAGTACAGCGTTTATGAGCAGCTGAGTTCTGCCGCAGAGTCACTCAGAGATAAATCTGTAAGCATTTTAGACGATAGCGGGCAGTCGCTTTCAATTCCTTGGGTGAGTAGCGCTTCATACGAAAAGGTGAAAAATCAAGGGTCTTTCATTACACTTGAGTTTTCAGAAGAAATCGAGCCGTATATTTTTAATATAGAGAAAAATTTCACAAGGTTATTTTTTCATAACACAGTAAAATTAAACAGCCTAGCATCATTTCGGTTGTATGCACTCCTAAACGAGGTGCGAAATTATAAAAATTACAAACGACAGGGCGCGGTAGTTGTGAATTTTCAGTTGCCAGAGATGAAACAAAAATTATTTTTATCTGAATCATATGGAGCATGGCGCGATTTTAAAAACCGCATCCTGTTACCTGCTATTGAAAAAATTAATGCCCACACAGATGTACGCGTAACGTTTAAGCCTAAAAAAATGGGTAACTGTATTACTGCCATTGAATTTTCCTATTTTACTCAATGCTCTAGTGAAAGTGAAGAGTTTGCTAGGCCAAGACTATCTCGTCGCCCTAAAGTCAATAAGGGGTCGCATGCTGAGGGTGTGTGGGCTCGGGGAAACCTCAATCGATTAGGAAATTATGAGCTATCAAACCAAAACGAAAACCCCGCTTTTAGATTGGCAAAAGCAGATATAAGGCGCTGTATAACGTATGCAAAAATCATTGGTGACGATGAAGCTAAGATTTTTTACTCTAAACAATTGAATAAATAAAATAATCATGATGTCTCAATGTTGATACTACTGCATTACGAGTAAAACATTTTTTCAATTTCAGAGCACAATTTAGTTCGGTATATTATTGAGGCACGCAGCAGCTCAGCATCGCTCTCACTGAGAAGTGGTGCTCGTGTCTTCTTGTCAAAACGTTGCGGCATTTCCTCAAATAGTTGTTCGTGGAGTCGTTTAATGTCATCAAAAATTTTGACCGATTGAGAGAATAAAAAAATCTTACTGTAATCGTTTTTTTTTAACGAGGCCAAATATTTTAGTAAAATGACCTGTCGTGCCGTTTTATTTTTAAATGAATGCTCAATTTCAACTGCTGCAACAGAGCCATCTAGGAGTCGCACAGCACCATCCACAGTTCGTGCATCAGATAGGTTATTAATACGTTTAAATTCAGGCTCGGTAATGAATCCACTCCACATTGGGGCGTACGTTTCATCACTGTGATAATTATGTATACCGCGCAACATTACAAATGCGTTTATAAGGTTGTGTGCTACATTATTTTGGTTGAACTGCAGAGCAGGGTTTTTATTACTCCTAAAATACACGTCGATGCCCATTAACTCCTCGGCAAATTTGGCAGCAGTATAGGTAGGCACATAGACGCGACCATCTGGACTGCGGTGTGTTTTTACTACACGCAGTAAACCATCTTTTTCTAGCCTGTTTAGGTGTTCCAACGCGAGGCGATGATTAATGCCGTAGAGCCAACGCACAATGCCTGGTGTAACAATAGAAAACCGAATTGCAATAAGCACCGAGACCTTGGTTCTGTTAACCCCTTTTTGGTGGTTATTTTCGCCTAGATAATACCGCATATTAATATCAAAATAGCGAGGGTAGTGAGTATGAAGCGGGTTTTTCGTTTCTAAATCTTTTGATGGTTGCTGAGTCAATTCAAAAATCCTTTTGGTGAGTTAATTATTAAAATTAACTAGCACCGCAACACAAAAATTATCATCATTTTATAATTATATTGCCGTTTTTCATTCCGAGATGCTCTGGCAGCATGTACGGAATGATTGTCGCGATAATTATCGCAACAAAAGCCGCTTTCAGCGGATGGCCTCGTCGCTTCGCTACTCAACCATAGGTCTAAAACGCCCGTCAGCTCTGGTGTTGCTCCGCAACGAGCTGGCTCAACGCGCTATCGCGCTAGCGTTTTATACCCAGCGCGAATGCACCGAGCTACGCTCTGTACTGACCGCCATACTGCCGCTTCAGACAATGCGATGGGTGCCCCATTATCCGCATTTTTCTTCGCTTTTATTTTCTGACGAAAATTATGGTTCGATATCAATTTGTGCCAAATTTTAATCGAATTTCGCTGATGCGAAACACTATCGCGGTCAGTACAGACCAGCTGTACATTCGCGCTTTCTCCATGTGTCTACGGCTTCGCCTACACCACATTACGCGCTTGTTGGCCTCATTCTGAGGCGCTATTTTGCAGTTTTTCGTGCCGAAAAATGCGATCTAAAAACCTGTCTTGCAGACAAAAGCCGCCTTCAAATTAAACTTATTAATAAACTTTTTAGATAAAGAGGAGAGGGTTTTTACTAAAAAAATTAAGTGAAAATAGAAGAAAAGTGAATGCCTTATTCAAACTGTTTGTTGCTGAGCTGCGCAGTCAAACAAGTTTGTTTTTATCACGAAATCATTAAATTTGAAAGCATTAATTAATGATTATTAAGGTTTAAAAATGAAAAACGACGCTAATGATATTGCTATTAATCCAACAACAGGACTACCTATCACAAATGCCAGTACTAATATCGTAGATGTTGGTGGCAATGTGGTGGGCCAGCCAGACAGGGTAATGACTGTTTATGAAATTGAAGAGTCGATAGGTGACTCTATAGAACATGATTCTTTTGATGCTTTTGATGACGGTTTTTAATGTCCAAAATTTTAAAGGCTTTTAGCCAATATCGAATAGAAATTACCTATTCGATTATCGCATTTAGTGGCTCAGCTATATTGTGTTTACAGTTCCAATCCACTGAAAACTTCGCTTGGTTTATCGCTCTAAGTTTTTTTTGCACTAGAATGATAACAGGTATCTATAACTACGAATATTATCGAAAAAGTAACACCCCAAGCATGAAGGTCATGCTTAAGCATCTCCTTATTAAATTTGTATAACCCTTGTTTATTTGTCCTAAACGCAAAGCGCTCTGAGTTAATCAGGGTGCTTTTTAGTTTTATATGTATGTAAGTTACTGACCAGCCAGCCTTTAAGCTAGTTAAAATATTTTAATTCGACAAATATCAACGTATAAATTATGAAATATAAGATATCGGGTTTGGGTTTGTGGGTACCATCACTTAAGCTGATTTTGAGTCACAGATTGAGAATAATAACTACAATTTGAAGCAAAGTAGGGCACAAAAATTGATATTTTTTGATTAGAGCTTAACTTTAAATTTAGAGTAAGAGTATTTTCAGTTAGTGCCAGAGTAGGTCGGATAAGCTAAGAGCCATCAGGCGGAGAAAAACACTTTATCAATTATTATTTTATCGAGTGGCTGGAGAGTGCCATAAGCCGACCTTGAGACACATAAAGATTAAGACTGCAAAGATACGAAAGCGGAAGTTAGCTTTGGCCTGTTTAACGACAAATATTCCGACAAAGCAGTCATGACTATTAGTTTATTGTTAAATCTAATCTTTCTTTTCGTTCATCTACTCAATAACCCCACGCTAAACGTGACTTTAGCGTGGGGTTAGAGTTCACAGTCATTTTATCTGGATAGCTCTTTTATTTTTTTCTCTGAAAACCAGCGATATAAAACAGGTAAAACAAATAATGTTAACAGTGTTGCAGTTACCAAGCCGCCAACAATAACACTCGCTAAGGGGCGCTGTATTTCTGCACCAACACCATTAGACATTAACATCGGTATCAAACCTAAAGCTGATGTTATAGCAGTCATAAGTACAGGTCTTAATCTTGAAGTAGCGCCTTCAAAAACGGCTTTAGATGCTTCTAGACCGTCTTTAATACGTTGGTTGATACTTTCTACCATAACGACCCCATTCAATACCGCTACACCAAATAAGGTAATAAAGCCAACGGAGCTTGGTACAGACAAGTATTGTCCAGATAAATATAAGGAGAAAACTCCGCCAATTACAGCAAGCGGCACGTTGACCAATATCAGCATAGCTTGACCAACAGAACCAAAGGCAAAGTAAAGTAGTAGTGCGATTAGTGCTAACGATAAAGGTACAACTATAGCTAACCTATTTTGAGCACGTTTTTGACTTTCGAACTGGCCGCCAATCGAAACAGAATAACCTGAAGGTAAGTCAACCTTTTCAGCAATTACCGTTCTGATATCGGCAACCACGCTTCCCATATCTCGATTTTGTACATTTGCTTGGATAACGACTCTTCGTTGTACATCATCGCGTCTAACTTGTGGTGGGCCTGACTCAAATGAGACTGAGGCTACGTCACCCAGTCGCACCCAAGCACCAGTAGGTGATTGAAGCCGAATATCAGCAATAGCTTCTTTGTTACTTCGGTACTCTTCCTCTATGCGAACGTAAATATCATAACGTTCATTACCATTGATTATTTGTCCGGCTTCAACACCACCAATACCATCACGCACAACCTCCATTATGTCACTCACAGACAATCCAAAGCGCGATAGTTCTTGCCTGTTAGGACTTATCACCAATTGCGCTTCACCAGCAATTTGCTCCAATGCAACATCCCTTGCACCTTCAATGTTTTTAATTGCTGTTTCTATTTCTTGACCTTTAGCCGCCAGTACCTCAAGTTCAGGCCCAAACAACTTTATCGCCAACTGAGCCTTAACACCAGATAGTAGCTCATCGACACGAGTCGCAATAGGTTGAGAAAAGTTGAGTAGCAACCCAGGGAATTCTTCTAAAGATCTCTCCATTTTTCCTTGAAGTTCATATCGATTAGATGCACTGGTCCACTCAGAAACAGGCTTCAACCCTATGTAAATTTCGATGTTATTCACAGGCTCTGGGTCTCCACCTATTTCTGCTCGACCAATTCGGCTTAATGCATAGGTTACTTCAGGGAAAGCCATTAGTTTTTCTTCTAGAATTGGTGCCACAGTGAGCGCGGTATCTAAACTGGAAGAAGGTGCAAGCGTTGCTCTTAAGTTTATCGTCCCTTCTTCTAACTCAGGTACAAATTCAGTACCAATTAATGGAACTAATGCAAAGGCAGAGAAAACTAATATAAGTGCGGCTGAAATGACTAATTTGGTGCGTTTTAGTGCGAATGTAAGCCCTTTTCTGTAGAGTTTGTCTAATGGCCTAAGAACAAAGCTTTCCCTCTCTTTTACACCTGACTTAAATAAATAAGTAGCTAAAGCGGGTACAACAAACAACGCAACCACAATAGCAGATATAACAGCTAAAATGATGCTTATTGCCATAGGTTGAAATAACTTTGCCTCAACACCTTCAAAGCTAAATAAAGGCGTAAATACGACTAAAATAATAGAAGCTGCAAAAAATACGGGACGAGCCACTTCTTTACCCGCATTTTGAAGACGTAACTTAATACCATGCTCATCTTGTTCTACATCATGTGGATCAGTATCAGCACTAGGCACTCTTTCTTTTACAGTTTTTAAATGGGTAGAGTCTGGTCTATTTAAATGCTTAAACATGTTTTCAACCATCACGACTGAACCATCAACTAGCATACCAATGGCTACGGCAATGCCACCCAATGACATAAGGTTTGCAGAAATGCCCCACCAAGCCATGATCATTAACGCGATACCAATTGAAATTGGAATAGATATTAGGACAAGGAAGGTTGCACGTATATTCATTAAAAATAGTGCTAATACAATACAGATGAAAATAAATGCTAGTAATAGTGCATCAACTACTGTATCAACGGCTTTTTCAATCAAATCAGCCTGATCATAAAATGGTTCAAAGCGAACACCTTTAGGCAATGCTTGATTAATTAATGGGATTCTTGCATTGATACCATCAATGGTGGCTTTAGTATTAGACCCCATGCGTTTTAAGACAATGCCAGAGACAACTTCACCTAAATTTTCGACTTTACCGTCTTCGGTTTTGCGCGTCATTGTGACAGCACCTTGACGAATTTCACTGCCCATTTCAACTTTAGCAATATCCGAAACCGTCACAACTGTCCCATCAACTGTTTTGACGGGAACTTGTTTGATATTACTAATACCAGCGTCACCACTTTCAAACCAACCTGCACCTCTAATAACAAGCTGCTCTTGCCCACGGTTCATATACCATCCGCCAACATTGGCATTGTTGTTATCTAGGGCACCAACAACGTCTTCTTGCGTTAGGTTATAAGAAAGAAGCTTAGATGGATCTACATTTACTTGGTACTGCCTAACAATACCTCCAAAGGAGAGTACATCAGTAACACCATCGACAGGCATAACGAGTAATTTTACTACCCAATCATTGAGACTCCTGAGTGCCATAGCATCATAGCCTGCATCTTTATCTGAAATAAGAAGGTACTGAAATACTTGGCCTAGCCCTGAGGTGTTTGGCCCCATTTCGGGTGTGCCGACACCTTCTGGTATCAGTTCTTTTGCGGCTTGAAGACGCTCAAATACAAGTTGTCTTGCAAAGTAAATGTCGGTGCCTTCTTTGAAAACAACCGTGACGCCAGACAAGCCTGTTTTAGAAATTGAGCGCACTTGTTCTACATCAGGTAAGGCATACATGACCGCTTCAATGGGGTACGTAATGAGTTGTTCAACTTCTTCAGCAGCTAGTCCTGGCGCTTCAGTATTTACAGCAACTTGAACATTAGTAACATCAGGAAAGGCATCTAAATTTAGTTTTGGTATAACCATAATTGCGCCGACAATTGTGGCAAACAGCGCAATCAAAATCAGGAGTCTATTATTAACAGACCAATCTATTATTTTATTAAACATAGTCTTGCTCCTTAGTGGTTATGCGGATCAAATCCGCCTTTAGCGATTTCAGAAGCAACAAAAAATGCGCCTTTGGTTACAATTCGCGTCCCACTATCAAGGCCAATGATTTCCCTAAAATCACCTAAGGCTCGGCCTAGTTCTACTTCTACAGCTTTAAATTCTCCAGGGTGGTCTTCGACAAATACGGTCCAATCACCATCTGCGCTGCGGATCAATGCTTCTTCTGGCACAGCCATCACTTTCTGCTTTGTGGCAAACTGAAAGTAAACTTTTACAAACATACCTGAATGAAGGTTATCATCAGCATTCTGTACCCCCAATCTAATAATTCTTGTACGAGTTACGGGATCAATTGTATGGGCTTCTTGGATAACTTTGGCATTGTAACTCTGGCCTTCTAATTTAAGTACCGCAGGAGAATCAATTGATAAATTTAGCTTTTTATTTGGAGAAACTTTTGCTTCAACCCATAGTTGTTTTTCATCAGCTAACAACATGACTGAATCCCCAGCATCAACACGTTGCCCTTGGATAAAGTCGTCTTGAAGCACGACACCTTCACGGTGCGCCGTTAATGCATATTGCCCAAATGCTTTAATGTCTTTGTTAGAAATACCATTTATTGCTTTTTCAGTTAACCCTAAAGCAATGAGCTTGCCATAGCTCGCATTGTATGTTGTTTCAGCTTGTAATAATCGACTTTCACTCACCGTCTTATTACCCAGCTTTTTTACACGTTGCCATTCGGTTGAAGCGATTAAATAGTCAGCTTGTGCTTGTGCCATTGCTTCACTAAATAATGTAACTAACTTCTGACCTATTTCTACATACTCGCCAAGCGCTGCATGGCGACTGATAATGACTGACTCTGTACGTGGTGATACCACATAACTTTTATAGCCATTAGCTTTTATTTCGCCAGGTGCATATACGGAGCTAAATTGATATTCAGGCTTAACACTTTCCACTTTAATTTTAGCAAGCGACATCTTCTTTGGATCAATAGTGATACCTTCTTCATGTTCTTCTTCTCCCTCTTTATTACCACCTTCATGGCCGTGCTCGTCATGGTCACCTTTATCTTCTTCATGTCCCTTTTCGTGTTCATGCTCATCTTGATGTTCTTTTTCTTCTTGTTTCGAAACGTTTGTGACAGAACCAGTTCCATCTGACGACTGTGCAAAAGCATCATGATTTGTAGTAAACCCAACTAACAGGCTGCTAATTACTACGGCTAAAAATTTTTTACTAATTACTGTATTCATTTTTGTAACCTATATTTTTAATAAATTTAAGATTTCGTTTTTCGCTACTGAAAAAACAAAGCGCTCAAATCTCAAATTTGGATAACTGACCCATACTTAAAATGAAGGATATTTCTGCAAGCTTGAATTGATTTTCCAAACGTATTCCTGCATGAAGCCCTTCCGCACGTTGATTTAATGCAAGTAAGTAGTCAGAAGTATTAATATCACCAGCTTGCCAGCGCTTATTTAATAAGTTTTCGCTGCTATCTAATCTGCCTTTTGTCAGTTTTTGCCATTGCTCATAATATTTTCTACTGACATTAAGCGATTCATAATTAGCTTTTGCTTCAAAAGACTGCTTTCGATATACCGACTGAAAATTCGCCTCGGCTGCAATGGCTTCTGAATAAGCGGCTTTAACATTATCTGTATAGTTATTTCTGATGTTTAAAGGCATTGAAAAAGTCACACCAACCAAGTCTTCATCTCCACTTTTCCCTGCGCTAACGCCAATGGTTGGATTAGCTTTAGATTCCATAGTGGTTAGTTGAGCTTTAGATTGTTGTCCCTTCCATTTCGCTCTAGCAAGTTTAACTTTTGGATGTTCCTCAACCCACTGGGAGTTAAATGAGTAGCTTGTTGCTCCAAAAGTAAATGAAAACAAATTGGTAGTATTAGGCGTCCAATCAGGCAATAACTCCTGAACCTTTACCTCTGCATTTTTCAAAGCAATTTGAGACTCAGATATTTCACTAAAAATTTGCGACAAGTTTAAATAGACTAGCTCAGCGTCAAGTGGCTCTAGAAGTCCAGCTTTTCGTTTGTCTTCAACAATTCCAACGAGCGTTTGCAATTGCTCTTCTCTTTCTGAAAGTAACTGAGCAGCTTTTTTTGCTGCTTGCCAATTAACTAATGCAGTTAAGGCATTAGCCTTTTTAGAATCGAGTAGAGATAACAATTGTTGCTGGTTTGCATAAACATCAATTTCACCAATGGTTTTATTTGTTGATTGCTTATCCCAAAAATCTATCGTTTGACTGATACCAATAGAGTAATTATCAAAATCACCTTCTTTTTCATAGCTTGCTTCAAGCTCTGGGTTATATACGGCTTGAGTTAAGCTTTTGGCTCTATGATTACTTGCATTAAGTAACTCTTTAGCCGCAACAACTTCGGGATCTTTATTTATTTGACTATCTAGCCATGAAATACTTTTCTGTTTGCCATAAGTGGCAACTGAAAAACTCACAGCCATGCATAAAGACAGGGTTAAACCTGTATTTTTTAAAAATATATACATAAAACTTCTTAATTTTTTAATTTATAAACACGAACCCTTTATCCTTCTCATGGACAAATAGGTCATTAAAAATCAATCTAATTAAGAAATGGGTGGGCGAAGTATCGCTTCAAGGTAAGTATTTGTTTGATCAATTTGATAAGGCGTTTTATTGATAATGTTTAGTTTGCCCGTGGTATTTGAATTACTGACTAAAATCCAAGATAAGTGGCTGCCACTGCAATGACCGCAGTGATGACAATCTTTTTCATTATGCTGCTCATCACCTACATTATCATTTGAGACATTTCGATCATCTGCATGATCATGTTGAGTTTGAAGGTGCTCTATATCTATTTGGTGATTCTCAGATGTTGAGGATGCTACAGCAGTTAACGATTGTAAAACAATCGAAATAACCAAGAGCATTTTTAGTACAACATTAAGGTTCAAAGTTATCACCAGTTAAATATAGTATTTAAAATACTAGCAGAAACTATTTTCTTAAACTAGCTTTTCAATTCAGTTTCCACGCTTTTACATTAAATAATTTTTTATTTGACTCTATAGCCACTATAGATTTTATACTTATTTTAATATTATTACGGAGTGTTAAATATGTCAGAAAAATGTAGTGGTCAGTGTCAATCATCTTCTACCAATGAAGATGTAAAAATTGATACACAATTAGATAACTATAGTGGCGCGTTTGTCAGTACATTTAAAGTACCTCAAATGGACTGTCCTTCAGAAGAGAGATTGATTAGGTTAGCACTTGACTCAATTGAGCCTTCAGTTGGGTTGCAATTTGATATTCCTAGCCGTTTAGTCAAGGTTTTTCATGATGAAAATTTAGATGAGATAACAAAAAAATTACAACAACTCAATCTCGGTGCAGAGTTGGCATCAACTAAAGAAAGTTGCAGCACCGAAGCTGCAAAAGCAAAAGATCTAGCCCAAAAAAATGAGATGAAAGAAGCATCAACGCTAAAATGGTTGTTAGCCATTAATGGAGTCATGTTTTTTATAGAAGTAATTGCTGGGATTATTGCGCAATCTGCTGGCCTTATTGCCGACTCATTAGATATGTTTGCTGATGCTGCTGTTTATGGTTTAGCTATATATGCTGTCGGTAAAAGCATAAGCATGAAACTTAGAGCGGCACATATATCTGGTGTACTTCAAATTATTCTAGCGCTAGGTGCTTTGAGTGAAGTCGTAAGACGCTTTATTTACGGTAGTGAACCTATCTCTTCTTTAATGATGATATTTGGTGGAATAGCACTAATCGCTAACATTGCTTGTCTGTTTTTAATATTTGGCAACAAAGAAGACGGCGCTCATATGAAAGCGAGTTGGATTTTTTCCGCAAATGACGTAATCGCAAACGTAGGTGTAATCTTAGCTGGCTTATTAGTTACAGTAACTAGCAGCCGTTATCCAGATTTAGTGATTGGTTTGATTATTGCTGTTGTCGTTTTAAACGGTGCTCGCCGCATCTTACAGCTAAAGTCTTAAGTAGAAAGTAGTTAAAAGAATGCACCCGTCATATTTTAAACCATATATATCATACGTGATAATGATTTTAATCGCGGTGCAGTCTGTGTTTTTTTCGCAAGAAGAGATTGAAGGAAACTTAATTGAAAGTTCTTTTAATATATCACTAACTGAGTCTATTACCCCGCTAAAAGCTCCTGAAAGCTCTAATTTATTTGAGGAGGGTAATAGCCAAACTTTAATTGATAATTGTAATTTTTGTTGCTGCTGTCAGTTATTTTTAAATACAGATTCTTCTTGTAATATTTTACAAGCAATAGAATATTTCCCTACCTACGCCTTAGTTTCCCCTGAGCTAAAAGGCTATATCTCGGTGCCATTCCGCCCACCTAAATACGCCTAAATTTTATAGAAAATTAAGAAAGGTCAAATGTTAATGACCTAAATATCACATATAAATTTATAGGAAAGTATACATGGCACTTAATACCTGTGTGCATCGCAAGATAGCAATTTTAAGGTGTGTAACACCTCGGCTTAAATATATCGCGTTTCTCGCTTTGTCACTTTTTACATTTAATGTTTATGCCTTTGAGAAGCAGTTAAACCTTCAAGAGGCAATTCAGTGGACGCTTAAACAAAATCCAGAACTTAAAATATTTGATTTCAAGCAAACGGCATTAATTGGACGAGAACAAATCGCAAGTTTAAATCCTGCTTATGAACTAGAGCTTGAAGCTGAGAACTTTGCAGGCTCAGGTGAATTTAATACATTCGACAGTGCTGAATTAACAGTCGCTCTATCTTCGGTTATCGAAATGGGAGATAAACGCTCAGCGCGGATTGGAATTGTTTCAAAATCAAGAACACTACTCACTGCTGAAAAAGAAGTCTCTGCGCTTAATTTAATGGCTCAAGTCACTGAGAAGTACGTGGAAGTACTTGCAGCCCAACAAAGAGTTATATTGGCAGAAAATGCTTTGAGCTTAGCACAAGAAACCTTAGAGATTGTATCTCAGCGTAACCGCGCAGGTGCTACTCCTGAGGCTGAAGTGAAACGCTCAAAAGCAGTTATTGCTCAGGCTAACCTCACCCTTCAATCTGAACAAAAGCGCTTGGAATATCTAAAGCTTTCTTTATCAGCTTACTGGGGAGAAACATCAGTGTCATTCTCTAGAGTAACTGGAGATCTGTTTCAGTTTGGCAATGATAGTGATTTTAGTAGTCTCTTTGCGAAATTAGAGAAAAACCCTGCTATTCAAGTTTATGCAAGTGAGCAGCGACTAAAAGAGGCCGAGTTACAGTTGGCTAAAACAGAGTCAACGGCCAATATCAAATGGTCTGTTGGTGTTAGGCGCTCTCAAGAAGCCAATGATACGGCACTGGTCGCTGGCTTTAGCTTACCTTTGTTTGCTGAAAAGCGAAATTCTGGCGCAATCGCTAGTGCGCTAGCAGAGCGTGACCAAGTTGCCATAGAGAAAGAGGCGACTAAGTTAAGATTTAGAAATCACTTACTACGAGCATACTCCAATAGAAAACAAGCCATATTAACAGCTAATTCATTAAAGCAGTCGGTTATCCCAATGCTTGAAGATGCACTGGAAGATACTCAAGACGCCTATCAAAAAGGTCGATATGGATATCTTGATTATGTATCGGCTAGACAAGAGCTGTTAAATGCTCGGCGAACCCTTATTGACGCGGCATCTGCTGCCCTAATTTATGGCGCAGAGATAGAAAAACTAACAAACGAAGCGCTGTCACTCTAAATAAACATCACTTTAAGTTTAATAACAATTTATTGATTCAGTGATTAACTGAATCGTTTAGGAATTCAAAATGAAAAACTATTTACTCGCACTATTGATTTTTATTGGGTATCTATCACCCATTCAAAGTGTTTTCGCTAGTGAAGATGAACATGAAGGCGAAGAAGGCATAAGCAAAATCGACAATAACATGGCAAAAAAGGTTGGTGTTGAAACAGCCTATTTAGCTTCAAAAACGTTGAACCAAACTATCCCTGTATACGGCTCTACGACGATAGGCGCTGAACAATTATTTCAAGTTAGCGCTAGATATAACGGCGTTATAAAGACAATAAACTTCACTGTTGGTGATACGGTAAAAAAAGGCGATCTATTAGCCGTTATTGAATCTAATGAGAGCTTAAATACTTATAAAATAACATCGCCTGTTTCTGGGACTGTTTTACAGCGAAATGGAAATATTGGCGGTATCACGCAAAACACTAGCTTGTTTGAAATCGTCAAATTTGACACCTTGTGGGCTGAATTTAAGGTGTTTACCAGCCAATATAATCAAATCAAAGTCGGTCAGCATGTTGATATTGAGCAAGGTGAACACGCATTCAGTTCAGTCATCACTAATATTATTCCAGCTAAAGATCAGCCTTATGTTTTAGCACGGGTACGATTAAACAACACTGAGTTAAAGCTAACGTCAGGTCAATTATTAAAAGGCAACGTAAAGATAAACCAATTTGAGGTGGATTTAGCGGTCGAGAAAGTTGCCATACAAGAGCTAGGTGGACAATTAGGTGTCTTTGTAAAAGAAAATGAAGAGTACGAGTTTGCACCACTTGTCCTTGGTCGTTCAGACAAAAACTATATCGAGGTCATTGATGGCCTCAGTAAAGACGCTGAATATGTAAACAAAAACAGTTATCTGATTAAAGCAGATATCTTGAAATCTGAAGTAGAAGACGACGATTAGGAGACGCAATATGATTGAATCAATTTTGCGTCTTGCAATAAATAGGCGCTATTTAGTATTAAGCTTGCTGATGGTAATCATCGGCGTTGGTATGTGGAGTTATCAAAAACTTCCCATTGATGCTGTTCCAGATATAACAAACGTACAGGTACAAATAAATACCTCTGCCCCCGGTTATTCACCTTTAGAAGCGGAGCAAAGGGTAACTTTTCCAGTAGAAAACGCATTAGCTGGACTACCAAAGCTGTCTCACACCCGCTCTCTTTCAAGATATGGTTTATCCCAGGTGACCGTTATCTTTGAAGAGGGAACCGATATTTATTTCGCACGCAACTTAATCAATGCAAGATTAGCTGCGATAAAAGGCGTTATTCCCTCTGGCTTAGAGCCAGAGATGGGTCCTATTTCCACAGGGCTTGGTGAAATATTTATGTATACCGTACAAGCTTCTCCTGACGCTAAAATGCCTAATGGAGAGCCTTATACCGCTATTGCCTTAAGAGAAATACAAGACTGGATCATTAAACCGCAATTGGCTCAAGTTAAAGGCGTCATTGAGGTCAACAGCATCGGCGGCTATAACAAGCAGTATCATATAACGCCGAAACCCGAAAAATTACTTTTTCATCAGGTAAGCTTTGAAGACGTTTCTGATGCATTACGTAAAAATAATGATAACCGTGGCGCGGGTTATATTGAGCAAAACGGACAACAAGTGTTAGTGCGCTCCATCGGGCAACTTGCGACAATGGATGAAATCCTCAATGTCATCATCAAAAAGAACGATGGTATTCCTGTAAAAATAAGTGATGTTGCCAATGTTGCTATAGGCAAAGAACTTAGAACAGGGGCTGCTACTCGTAATGGCATTGAGACAGTGCTTGGTACAACCATGATGCTGATTGGTGAGAATTCTCGCACCGTTGCTTTAGAAGTGGAACATAAGCTCAGCGAAATACAAAAATCTCTGCCAAAGGGCATTACCGCAGAGCCTGTTTACGACAGAACAACGTTAGTAGATAAAGCGATTGCAACCGTTACCAAAAACCTCGTTGAAGGTGCGCTTTTAGTTATTGTTGTGTTATTTATTCTACTTGGAAATTTACGTGCAGCTCTCATTACCGCTGCTGTTATCCCTATTTCCATGTTAATGACAATCACAGGTATGGTGCAAGCAGGAGTATCTGCCAATTTAATGAGTCTCGGCGCATTGGACTTTGGCTTGATAGTGGACGGGGCTGTAATCATCGTTGAAAACTCTGTCCGTAGGTTAGCACAGGCCCAACACAACGGTCATAGGCAAGACTTAAGAGAACGCCTAAATACCGTTTTTGAAGCCACTTCAGAAGTGATACGTCCAAGCTTGTTTGGTGTGGCAATTATCACTGTTGTTTACATCCCCATTTTCACGCTAACTGGCGTTGAAGGGAAAATGTTCCACCCTATGGCGGCAACTGTCGTTATGGCGTTAATTTCCGCAATGATCCTTTCAGTTACACTGGTTCCTGCTGCTGTAGCTGTGTTTATGAAAGGTAAAATCAGCGAAAAAGAAAGTGTAGTTATTCGTTCAACCAAGTCTATTTATGAACCATTGTTAAAAATGGCGATGAAATTTCGTTGGATTATTGTTTCATTCTCAACGCTGTTAATGGGGTATAGCCTTTGGTTAGCAACTACGCTTGGGACAGAATTTGTTCCTCAATTAAATGAAGGTGATATTGCACTACAGGCATTAAGAATTCCATCGACTGGCCTAGAGCAATCAGTAGAAATGCAAGAAGTACTTGAGCAACGTATTAAAGCGTTTCCTGAAGTTGATAAAGTATTCTCGCGCATTGGCACACCAGAAGTAGCAACCGACCCAATGCCACCGAGTATTGCTGATATCTTTGTTATTTTAAAACCACGTAAAGAATGGGCCGAACCTTCAAAACCAAAAAGTGAATTAGTTGAAGAAATGGAAAAAGTACTGAAAAACATTCCAGGCAACAACTATGAATTCACTCAGCCTATTCAAATGCGTTTCAATGAATTGATTTCTGGCGTTAGAGCTGATGTCGGCATCAAAATATTTGGTGATGATTTGGATCGGTTATTACTTACCGCAAAAGATATTCTAAATATTGTGAAAACCGTGGATGGTGCCGCTGATGCTCGAATAGAACAGGTCACAGGTGTTCCATCTTTATCAGTAATTCCTAAACGAGAAGCGCTTGGTAGGTATGGATTGAACGTTACCGAATTGCAAGACTGGGTTGCCACTGCGATTGGCGGTGAATCTGCGGGGATCATTTATGAAGGTGACAGACGGTTTGAGTTAGTTGTTCGCCTACCAGAGCAAATAAGAACGGATATCGATAGCTTGAAGCATCTGCCGCTTCCACTTGAGAATGGTAACTATGTGCCAATTGAAGAAGTTGCAGAGCTTAAATCAGAGTCTTTACCCGCGCAGATTAGCCGAGAGAACGGAAAAAGAAGAGTTGTGGTTACCGTCAATGTTCGTGGTAGAGATTTAGGCGGTTTTGTAAAAGAAGTTAAAGCTAAAATTAATCAGGAAGGAGAAATTCCAGCAGGATACTGGCTTGATTATGGTGGAACGTTTGAACAACTAGAATCAGCAAGTAAGCGATTAAGCCTAGTTGTACCGATAACATTGGTTGTTATCCTAGGTATTTTGATTATAGCATTTGGTTCATTAAAAGATGCATTAATCATTTTCAGTGGCGTGCCTTTAGCATTAACAGGGGGCGTATTTTCACTTTATTTAAGAGACATGCCCTTATCAATTTCGGCAGGTGTCGGCTTCATTGCATTGTCAGGTGTCGCAGTATTAAATGGCTTGGTTATGTTGGCTTTTATTCGAGATCTTTGGCATGAAAAAGGCGACCTATACGTAGCGATCATTGAAGGTGCCATCATTCGTTTAAGACCTATTTTAATGACGGCACTGGTCGCAAGTTTAGGTTTTATTCCAATGGCGTTAAACACTGGAATTGGTGCAGAAGTACAACGACCACTAGCAACAGTTGTTATCGGCGGTATTGTATCTTCTACCATTTTAACTTTGTTTGTATTGCCTATTTTATATCAATGGGCGCATGGCGCTGAGAGTAACAAACAGCAATCCGACGAAATCTAAAAGCAAAAAAGCAGCTTAATTACTAAGTTATGCCTAATTAAGCTGCTTTTTATATTGTATGCTCCAAAATTTTATTGATAAAACTTACTCTGCTTCATCCCTACAATTTTCATTTAAAAACTCAAACTCTATCGTCGTATGCGATAAATGATAGGAAGATAATTTAGCTGCAACCTCTTGTTTAAGCTTAATTAATTCTTTAACGTCAAAGTTGTCACTCAGCTCAAGGTGCGCTGTTAAAACGTGACTTTCACCATCCAGTGACCAAAAATGCATATGGTGTATACCATTTACTTCAGGAAATTCAATTAATGACTGCTTAATACGCTCTTGGGTCTCTTTATCGGGTGCAGCTTGAAGAAAAAGCACCAATGTTGATTTAAGATTTTTGAAAACGTTAAATAAGATAAACAGCGTAAACCCTATTGATAATAGAGGATCTAATATCGGCAGTTCAACGAACAACAATACAATAGAGACTATAAGAACGGCAACCCAACCGAGTACAGCTTCAAGTAGGTGCCATGTCAGCACTTTTTCATTTAGTGTTTCACCCGCTTTTAATTTGAATACCGCATAACCATTTACGGCAACACCGAGTATGGCTAGCCCTAACATCCCCTCAACTACAGGCATTTCAGGATTGGACAGCTTAGGTATTGCTTCAAATAAAACCCAAATAGAGCCGATAATCAAAACAATACTATTTACCAATGCACCAAAAAGTGTAAGTCGGCGATAACCATAGCTGAATTTGTCTGATGCTTCTTTATCTGAAAAACGACTTAAAATCCACGCAAAACCTATTGAAAGACTATCACCAAGATCGTGAACGGCATCCGCCATTATCGCCGTACTGTTTGTGAGCCAACCACCTATAAATTCGATAATGGTAAATATCACATTAAGGAAAAATGCCCAACCAATCCGGTCGTCTTTACCATGCTGATGACTGTGACTATGGTTGTGCATTTTGTACCTCCAGTACTTTTTTATTTCTTATTTTTGATACATTCATATTAGTCAAATGTCGGATCACTCGTTGATACAACCAACGTTTTACACCTGATAGATTAGTACCTTTTTCGAGATAGAACTTATCTGGTGAATCATAAAGCCCAAAGTCGTCATGAATACCTTCTTTTTGAATATAGGTATCCTCTCCACGCCAATCCGTACCGGGTGAAGATAAGCACTTTGTTGCAACACCATAACCACAAAACTCATCTTTTGCTTGGCTAAATTTCTGCTGTAGTGAGCTTAAGTATTGCTCATCCAATATAAAGCCCTCTAAGTTTATCCAACGCCCTTCAAAGTAAACTTCTACCCAACTATGAATGATGTATTTAGGTGCTAACCAAAATACAAGCTTAGGATAGCACCTTTTTATAGTTGCTGATCAATGGTAAAACCTTGGAAACGACACTGGATACCTAGTCCACGCAATAGTGCCATTAACAGATTACCCTTAGTATTACATTGTCCATAACCATCTGCTAGCACATCGCTTGCTGAAATATCATCACTCTTGTTATAGCCAAACATTATTTCATCTTTTACAAACTGATAAGCGGCACCAATTTTGTTGAAATTATCCAAATTTTTCCACCCTCGTTGATCGATCAGGGATTGGATATCTTTGTGTTCAAAATTAACGATATTCGTATTGTTTAAATATTTCTCAGTCATTTTTATATATCCCTTTCGTTGCATACCTATACTATAGATCCTATAGTAACTATAGAGTCAAATGTCTGGGGGAAATTGATGAAAATAGGCGAATTGTCAAAAAAATCGGGCTGTTCAATACAAACGATTAGATATTATGAAAGAGAAGGATTACTGTTAAATCCAAACCGTTCAGAAGGTAATTTCAGGCTGTATGATAGTAAAGCACTTAAACAATTGGAATTCGTAAAGCATTGTCGCAGCCTAGATATATCACTCAATGATATTAAACGTCTTATCGAATTAAAAAATAAGCCAGAAGAAAGCTGCTCTAGCGTTAATGCATTAATTGATCAGCAACTTGCACTAGTGAATAAACGTATGAAAGAATTAAGGGCGCTTAAAGCTGAATTACAACAGATGGCAAGTGCTTGTGGTTCAGACAATACAATTGAAGCGTGCGGCATCATCAAATCATTGGATAGCTAAACTAAATATAACTTTAGATTAGTAGTATTCACAAAGGCAATAATGTAAACCATTGGCAAATTAGCACAATCATTAAATTTAAATGTAGAAACCATTCGTTTTTATGAACGAGAAGGGCTGATTACACAACCTGAAAAACCAATATCTGGTTATAGACAATATGACGAAACAATAGCAGGACAACTTAGGTTTATCACAAAAGCCAAAGCGCTCGGCTTTACGTTAAGAGAAATAAAATCGCTAATGTCTATGGACAGCAACTGCACTCAAGTTGAGCTATTAAGCCGACAAAAGTTAGCAATCATTCGAGACAAAATTAATGACCTTCAACGTTTAGAGAAAGTAATTGTGGATATGACAAATACCTGTATGCAAAACGAAGATCCAACACATTGCCCCATAATTGATTCATTAAAATGATTGACTCCGTACTTATATACGGAGTTTAGAATGATGGTAATATCAACCAATAGACTTTCAAATGATAAATAAAATATTAGACAGAGTAGGCTCTAGTGGCGTTTGGCTAGCGGCACGGCCTGCTTCCCTGCATTAAGGTCACTTGCATCGGCATTAGGACTAGGCTTCTTCTCTCACTTCGAAGGAATAGCTGTAAATACGCTTTTACCTATTTTTGCATCTTTGGAACTATTGGTAAACTTATACAACTGGCACAAAAATAAAAACCATACCAGAGCTGTCTTCAGCATTCTAGGGCCTGTAGCAGTGCTATTAACGCTTTATCCTCTTTGGCTATATGATTGAAGCACATACCTATTTTACTTTGGTATTTGCTTAATGGTCGTTATGTCGGTTTTGGATATCGTAAAACCAGTAAGGGAGCAAACATGCAACGTATGGCTAATTGCCGTCGTTGAAACGATTAACGGTCAATGTCTGCTTTTCGCTCTAAGCGGACTAGAAAAATTTCACAAAATTTATTAATTAAATTTATAAATTCTTAAACACTAGGATGATTAAAAATTTATTGCCAAAAGAATTCTGGAATCAAATTTAGATTAGGTCTATTTAATAAAATTAGAGGGCTAGTGCTTTTTTAAATCATGCAATTGATAAAAAACTTTAGTCTCGTTGTAACTTCAAGATACCTTAGAGAAGCCAGAGCAAATTGATGGCATTTTAAGTTCAGGCAGAACCAGACTCAACTACTGAATCTGGTTCGTGCTATAAATAAGCTCGTCATCATATTTTTAAATTAAAGCTGTTATTTACCTAACAAACATCCAAATACCGGCAGCTATCATAAATAAGTTTTCTGTTAGAGAGATAAACCCTAGTGGTACGTTACTGTCACCGCCTACACACGCACATTTTAACTCTCGTTTATCTATATAGACTGCTTTTATCACTGAAACAGCACCAACCCCACCTATGAATAATGAAATAGGGGCAATAATATAGGCTGGTAACCCGGCTATCATTCCAATGCCAACAAATGCTTCTAAAAATGGGTAAACATAAGCGTACCTGACTACTTTCATAGCGACTAAGTCATAGGTTATAAATGAATTAGTAAAGCTAAATAAGTCTTGAAGCTTTTGTATTGCTAACACTGCCATTGTTAGGGCTACAAACAGTTCAGCGGTTTGCATTGATAATAAGCTATTATCCGATGCAAAACTAAATGCCACACTAAGCAAAAAACTAACCGAAAAAATCGCAATCACGGGCGTGTAAGTTGTACCTTCTTGGGCTGCTTGTGGCTTATTAAAGTAATCACGTAAATCGTCGTAGCCACCTATACGTTTATTATCAATAAATGCTTGAGGTGTAGTTTCTACACTGTGTTGTTTTTTAAATTCATCTGTTTGCTCTCGAGAAGTTAAAAGCTGATCATCAACTGTATATCCCTCTCGCTCTAGTAGGTCTTTTGATTTTAAACCAAACGGACAAATATGCTCATCTGTTGCCATTCTAAAAAGTTGGGCTGATTTACTCATGCTTTACTCCTTATGTTATGCGGTTTATTTATTTATTTGAATTGAAATCTGGAACAGCTCTTAATTGTGCTTGAGCATTGGTTTGTGCAATGCCGTTTTGCTCTATATCTTTTAGGAGCCATTGCATTTCTTTTATTTCTCGCTCTTGGGCTTCAATTATATTTGTAGCAAGCTTTTGAACGCGTTTATCTTTGATTTTTGCCCTGTCACTGGTGAGTATGGCAATTGAATGATGTGGGATCATCGCCGACATCCATGAGCTATCATCAACAGTCACTTGTGAGCGAACTAAAAATAAACTTCCTGCAAATACGGCAACACTAGCAATGAGTACTGTTATATTTTTCTTTTTATCTTTATACATATTGAGCATGAAAAGTAGCATTATCACTGCCATCGTGGCTCCCATATAAAGCGCCATATAAGTACGAGTTTCACTAAAATAAACATGACTAAGTTGGTAGGTGTTCAAATACATCAATACAAACATGGTTATTGTGGATGTTGCTATCATTAAAAAAAATTTTGAATAGTGTGACATTGTATTGCTCCTTAAAAGTTTTGTATTTTGTTTTTACATGTGAGTAATTTTTACACTATCAAGCTCACAAATCAGTGTTTCCTGTTGTGTAAAATGGGTATTTAATAATTAACTCAAGAATTATGCCGTTAGGCTAAAATTGCTCGCTGGATTTACTTATGTATCTGTAGGTTTCTTCATTTGAGTTGTCAGTGAGTAGTTCAATATTATATTTGTGAAATATACCCTCCATTTCCATTCCGGGAGTGCCAATAGGCATGGCTGGTACACTTAAGCCTGTAATGTGCGGAGCGTGTTGCCCAGATAAAAACTGTTTTATATGTTTAACGGGAACATGACCTTCAAATACAAATCCATCGGCTGACACGGCTGTATGGCATGAGCGCATATTAGGTTTTATTTGATACTGAGATTTAATCGACCCCATGTCATTAACGTTAATTGCTTTTGTTTGAATATTGTTTTCACTCAAATGAGCAATCCACTTATTACAACATCCACAATTTTTACTTTTATAAACGGTAAGCTCAATTTCAGGTTTTTCTGAATTTTCATAGATTATTGATGTTTTATGCTGTTTTTCGATACTCATTGCCGAAAATGACATAGTTAATGATAAAAAAAACGCTGAGGTAATGTAGATTACTCGCATTGTTAACTCCTTAATTAGACCAGTGAATATGAGTGATTTTCCAACCTTTATCGGTGTTTTTTAATGTGATTGATTCCATTCCCGTAGACTTAATATCTTTCCCTTTATACTTTCCTTGAGTTTTACTTCTTGAAATTGAGTAAGCTATGTCTCCATTTGTGTGAACTTGATGCTCTAGCAGTTCACTATCAACTGCACTTAAGAATTTCATATCCGCTATCATATGATGGTTCGCGTATACATCTGCAGAACGCTCAACAATTCCGCCTTCAAAAATGACGACATCGTCGGCCAGTAATTTACGGGCACCTTTGGCATCGCCTTGTTTTAGGGATGCATGAAATAAGCTAACTGCCTTTGCAGCTTCGCTATCAACATTAACAAAGACCCAGCCTTTTTTTGTGTGCTCTTCATGGGTGTGTGCGTTCACAGCAAAAGAACTAACAGCGCTAAAAATTAGTAGCAATAAAATTTTTAAATTAGAGGATTTAATTAACATACATTTTCCTTTTTTATTAATCGTTAAATAGGCGGACCAACAAGTGTTGTAAATACACTTGTTGTAATAAGTACAAATAGGGCAATTAATATTTCAACAGTGATCGAGCGTTTTAATATACTTATATGGTGTTGTTGAGTGATTTGCGGGACTAAAAAAAGCTTATGCCATGCACCTAGTAACAGCATCGCGCTGACGAGTAACAGCTTTAATAAAATTAGTTGCCCATAATTTGATGTAAACAATGCAGAAAATGACTCTAGGTACTGCAGGAGCAGAGTTAAGCCCGAAATAAGTAGTACAAATACAATAACAATAGCGAGTTGACCAAAGTAATGCATTAACCGCTTTACTTCACTGGTAGGTAGTAAAGTGCAGCTTTTGTAAAGCGGCCACAATGACCCTAACCAGCTCGCAATGGCAATAAGGTGAAAGGTTAAAATACTTTTCACTAACCCATTTTCATTTGCACTGTGCCCAGTAAAAGTGAAGCTATAAGCGATAAACCCAAGCATGATTAGTATAACGGCAACGTTTTTATAACCTGCTACGTTATCATCTGATTCCACACTCCACATACATGCGCTAATTAGAGCAATAATAAGCGCTGGTATTCTAAACGTTGCTTGGTCACCTATGACTGATTGCCAAACAATTTCAAGCATAAAGGGGTCAAACATTCCCATAAAGCCTGATTCAGCCATTGCTCCAGCTTCTATTGGTACTTGTAAAAGTGCAGCAATACTACCTGTAACTACACACGTAATTTGCCAACGTTTTAAGAACTGATAAAAGCTAATTAAGTGATGCCCTGCAACATTGCTGTTGCCACACATAAAGCGCATTAATAAAGTGCCCGCAAGCCCTGAAATTGCGATATAGCTTGCTAGTTTTAATAATAGTAAGAGTACTGACCATTCACTTAATTGCATTATGTTGCTACTTAATGATTATGTTTGCTGTGGGTATTAGATTGTACTTGCATCATCTTATGCGATTCACTTTTGTGTACCATAAATCTAAACGTGTCGGTCATTTTATGTCCATCACCACCCAGTGCTGTCCATTTAACCGTGTAAGTGCCTTGGACTAAGCTCGGCAATGACCAACTAAAGTCTGTGCTTGGGGTAGAGCTTGGTTTGAAATCAAAGTTTATTGATTTATTTTTTTCATCTTTGATGATGACTTTTGCTAGCCTTACTTCACCACCAAAAGTTAACGAAAGTTGCTCTGGGCTTTTCATTAACATGGCTTCTTGCGCAGGTGTTGATTGCTTGAGTGATATATGCGCTGATGCGGAAAATGTAAGTACTAAACCTAAAATAGCTACTGCAGAATTAAAAAACTTCATAATTACCTCTTATTTAAAATGATTAAAACCAAAATTTAATACCCGTAACAAATGCGGTGTTGTTGCTACTTTGTCCACTTGATGTGGCATAGTCGGCGGTATTGCCAAATTTATTGCTCCATTCAACGCCAATATAGGGCGCAAACTGGCGTGTAAATTCATAACGAACCCTAAAGCCAATCGCGCTGCTTGATAGGCCACTTCCAAGTTCGTTTTGTTTATCGTTTTTGCCATAAAGTGTAATTTCGGCTCGCGGTTGTATAATTAGCTTTTGCGTGAGTAATAGTTCGTACTCTGCCTCTAACGTAAATGCGGTATTGCCTCGCTCACCTACGTATGCTGTCATATCAAGTTCAAACCAATAAGGGGCTAAACCTTGTAAGCCAAAAGCCAACCATTGCCGATTTTCACCTTCTTTATTGTAATCAAGACGAACACCTGCTTGAGTATCCCAATATGCTGATACGGCGTGACCCCATAAAATATCGGTTTGGTTTTCTTCAATACTTCCTTCGCTGAAATCACCCTCGGTTTTAATTACCAATCGATCAAAGGTAGTGCCGTACCATGCTTGTAAGTCAAATACACCTGCGTTTGCTTGCTCGTTATATTCAAGACGATCGCCTAGTAATGCGTAAAATGGATGCTCATCAGCGAGTGTTAATCGCTCATTGCCCTCAAGCGCATATGGGCCTTCTGTTAAAGTTGTTCCCGCAGAGTAAGCATGGGGGTCTCTTGCATCTTTAGGTGCACTTCCTCCTTGTGGTTGCATCTTAGCGCTATTCATTTGTGCCATTTCACTTTGCGCTAATAAAGGGAAACTAATTAATGAAGCCCCTGTTAACATTAATAAACCTAATGATTTAGATAGTTTTAATTGTTTCATGATACGACTACCTCTCTAAACATACCGGCATCCATATGGAATAATAAATGGCAATGCCAAGCCCAGCGACCTACATCGTGAGGGGTGGTTAAAAAGCTGATTCTTTGTGCGGGTTGAACAGGTATCGTATGACGTCGCACTTGCACATCACCTTGCTCGTTTTCTAAATCACTCCACATACCATGCAAATGCATAGGGTGCGTCATCATGGTATCGTTTTGTAAAATAACTCTTAAACGTTGGTTATGCTTCATATGCACTGGCGTGCTTTTACCAAATTCTAAGCCATCAAATGACCAGCTATAACGCTCCATGTTTCCGGTTAAATGCAGCTCAATTTCAGCTTCTGGCTCTTGCTGGTTAGTGATCCCTTCAAGTGAGTGTAAATCTGCAAGTGTTAAAACACGACGACCATTTTTACGTAAACCAATACCAGGATCATCAAGATTTGTTCTAGGCATATCAACGCGCATATCAACTGAAGCTCCATACTCCGTTTTTGCATGACGCACTTTAGAGCTGGCAACCGCTAATGGGTTTTCAGACATACCATGTTTGCTATGATCCATCGCCATTGCACCGTGGCCCATAGCGCTATGATCCATTTCTTTAGAGTTCATACCTGACATGCCTGCCATACCAGCCATTGCAGAGTGCTCACCGCCGTGGGTCATATTGCCCATCATATCGGTCATCGTTAACCATTCAACAGGGTCAAGTGCAGGTACTGGCGCATCAATATTAGGCGAGCTTGATAAAGTTCCTTTTGCGTAACCAGAGCGATCCATACTTTGAGCAAAAATCGTATAGGCATCATTTTTAGGCTCAACAATTACGTCGTAGGTTTCACCAGGGCCGAATCTAAATTCATCAACTGTCACTGGTTCAACGTTTTGCCCATCTGCTTGTACAACCGTTAGTTTTAACTCGGGGATACGCACGTCAAAAAAGCTATTACTAGAGCCATTAATAAACCTTAACCTAAGCTTTTCACCGACTTTAAATAATCCACGCCAGTTTGCCATTGGAGTACTACCGTTCATTAAAAAAGTCATTGCTGATGCAGATAAATCAGCTAAATCTGTAGGATTCATTCGCATCTGATTCCACATTTTTCGGCGCTGTAGAGCATTTGAAATACTGCTGCTTGAAACGTCATCGAAAAACTCTGGGACAGTGGGTTGATTGAAATTAAATACATCACTCTGTACTTTTAATTTACGGAACAGCGCCATTGGGTCATCATCAGTCCAATCAGATAATTGAATAACATGCTCGTTATCTGCACTAATAATATCGTTTTCTCGCGGTTCAATAATTAATGCACCGTACATGCCTGTCATTTCTTGAAAGCCACTATGTGAGTGATACCAATATGTACCGCTTTGTTGCAGTTTAAATTTATAAACAAAGGTTTCGCCCGGCATAATGCCTTTAAAGCTGATACCTGGTACGCCATCCATTTGATACGGTAAAATAATGCCATGCCAATGAATTGAACTCGGTACTGATAACTTATTTGTTACTCTAATAGTAACGTCATCGCCTTCTTTGAGGCGCAAGGTAGGAGCGGGTATAGATCCATTGATAGTTGTCGCCATACGTACTACGCCAGTAAAGTTAACCGGCGATTCATCTATAACCAGATCAATTACTTCGCCGCTAAGTTCGGGCACAGTGCCTGTTATTGTTCCTGCTACTAAAGATGATGCAGCATGTAATACACTCGGAAAAGCAGCAAGTACACCTCCTGCAATTAAGCCTTGAACAAATCGTCTTCGTGGTGTGCTAACCTGTTGTGATGACTTTTTAAACCCCATTTCCTTACTCCTTCATAGCAGAATATGTATTGAGTATAGAAAATAGACCTGTCTTCAACATGACGCGAACATTACAAAGTTGTAATCTTGGTGTCATGTTGCTGTAGTGACAGATACTGCATAATATTTGCAGAGGTAGTTGTTAGGACTTTAATGAAGGAATTGTATGCGCTTATTAGTTGTTGAAGATGAAGCAAAAACGGGAGATTATTTAAAACAGGGACTAAGTGAAGCTGGTTTTCAGGTTTCTTTGGCGCGCAATGGTCTTGACGGTCATCACCTAGCAATGACCGAATTATTTGATGTAATAATACTTGATGTCATGTTACCTGACGTATCCGGTTGGAAAATTTTACAGTCGCTACGTGAAGCAGATAACAAAACCCCAGTACTATTTTTATCTGCTCGCGATAGCATAGACGATAGAGTAAAGGGGCTCGAACTTGGTGCTGATGACTATTTAATAAAGCCTTTTGCTTTTGCTGAAGTTTTAGCAAGAGTACGCACTCTTATTCGCCGTGGTGCAGTACAAACAGTTGACGATATACTGATCGTTGCTGATTTAGAAATGGATATTCCAAAGCGAAAAATACAACGTGCAGGCAAGCGTATTTTATTGAGTAATAAAGAGTTTAGCTTACTTGAACTATTGTTACGGCGCGAAGGTGAAGTACTGCCACGTTCGTTAATTGCTTCTCAAGTATGGGATATGAATTTTGATAGCGACACCAATGTGATTGATGTTGCCATTCGTAGGCTAAGAGCAAAAGTTGATGATGACTTTACTATTAAATTAATTCATACAGTTCGCGGTATGGGCTATAAATTAGAGGTTGAAACTGATGGCTATTAAGTCACGGCCTTTATCACTTACGATGCGTGTTGTGTTGTTTGTGGCTGTAACCGTTATTGCGTGCTTAACTTTAGTTGCCACCTTAATAAATAGTTCGATAAAACATCATTTTTTCCAGCAAGATAGTAGTGAACTGCATGTTATTAATCAATCTATTGAATTAGTTTTAAGACAACACTATAAATCAAACCTGAAATTTAAAAATGAATTATCTAACGCTGTAGCGGGTCATCACGGTGTTTACTATCAGGTAAATACCGCAAAAGGAGATCTCATTTTTCAAAGCTCTGAACGAGATTTTAGTGATTTTGTAATGAGTGCTAAGGCTTCAACTGGCTTTAACCGTAACAACATTACCTCATGGCAAAATGATACCCACACCTACCGAGCTCTGGTGAGTAATTTAAGTACTGAGCAACAGCAATACAAAATTACTACAGCGATAGACATGAGCTTTCATTTACACTTTCTCAATCAATTTCAACAAAGCCTTTGGGCCATTATGTTTGGCTCAGCGGTACTCATTTCATTGGTGGCTTGGTTTGCTGTACATCAAGGATTAAACCCTTTACGAGGTTTAAGTCAGAAAATACACGATATCCAAACTAATAAAATGGATGTAAGGCTCGATGAAAATAAAGTGCCTATTGAGCTTGTTAATATGGTGCAGTCGTTTAACTCAATGCTCGACAGGCTCCAGGGTGAATTTATTCGCTTATCAAATTTTTCTAGTGATATTGCTCATGAACTACGAACTCCACTAACGAATATAATTACTCAAACACAGGTTGGATTATCTAAAAAAAGGCAGTTGGAAGAGTATCAAGAATTATTATTTTCTAACTTAGAAGAACTCGAGCGATTAACGAAAATGGTTAGTGATATGCTTTGGCTCGCCAAAACTCAAAACGGGCTAATTAAACCAGTTCAAAACACTCTAAAAAGCCATGATGAAATTGAAGTGTTATTTGAGTATTTTGACGCTTTGGCTGAAGACTCATTGATTGCATTTAATAAAAAAGGTCAAAACCTTTGTTTTTATTGTGACAAATTACACTTTCGTCAATTATTATCAAACTTACTATCCAATGCAATTAGGTACGCTCCAAAAGGCTCATCAATCACTGTAAACAGTGAAATGACCACCGCTGAAAAAATATGCATTTCAGTGATTAATACAGGGGAGAGAATACCTTCTGAGCATTTACCTTATTTATTTGACCGCTTTTATCGACCTGATAAGTCGCGGCAACGACACAGTGACGGAGCAGGTTTAGGGCTTGCAATAGTTAAAGCTCTAGCGCAAGCAAACGGTGGAGATATAGAGGTCAGTTCAAATAATCAAACTACCAGCTTTAAAGTTTATTTAAATTTAGTTAAAAGCTAATTATTAAAACCAATAACTCAATGTTTGCTTGTAGCTCTTTGGCGAAGTTCAGCTAAGTGCCAGTTGCAGACGTTCGATAATGAGATTCATGAGCCAAAATTTGCTCTTATTCTCTCTTAGGGATTTTCTAATTAATTAGCTTTCACGCGTTGTTTACGGCATCTGCAACTTTTTCTGCAATTTCATATACCGTATTAGTTGCTGAATTAAGAGCAAACTTATCCACAAGCGTAGGACTCAACTTCATAATCTCATCTTTACTAATATTATGCCAAATAGGAAGAATGACTTTTTCACCCTCCATCTCTTTTGCGACTAATCCATTTAGTTCATATTGTGTCCAGTTTTTTTCGAAAAAACTTTTAGATAAAATAATTAAACCAAACCTAGATTGAGAAAGGCCTTTATCAATGGACTTCCTTAAACTATCACCAATTCTTAGTGCGTATTCATCATACCAAACTGAAACTCCCTGTTTTATGAGCTCATCTGCTAATGATTTCACAAAATCAGCTTTATCTTCAGAGGCGTGTGAAATAAATAAGTCGCTTGCTTTACCATCTTGCTTAGTTAAATCCTTAGCAAAACTGATCGGCATATTTTTTAATTGAGACAATATGTTTCCCTGAATTTTTAATTCTTCATTTAATGATTGATTAAGTGCAATATTCTTTCTTTTTTGAACTTTACCACCAAATTTTTCTTTATTTCGCTCAGCTAACTTTCTGGTTTTTTGAGCTATTTTTGACTTAACTTGTCGTCTAGCTTTAATAACAGACTTTTCTTTACTTTTTAAGGCCTTCCTTAATTTATGTATATCGTCATAAGGATCTGCATTTTTTAATTTTTTTACTGCCCACTCGAACTCTATCTCTCTAGTAATTACATTTTGTTCAAGTTTTCGTATTTCTGCATCTAGAAAGTTAACACCTTTATATTTGGGATGTTTCAAATTTATTCCTTAAATGCTTAACATTTCTTAGTGTTCGAAGGGCACATCTGAGCGGATGTAAAGCTCGCCTTTATAATCTATATAGTTTTAACAAATAACTTTAGATATTACTATCACAGTTTTCCATTGTATTTAACCAACCTCAATGGCCGGTAATCGCTCTTTTGAGGCATTCGCCTCAACACGTTTTGGGGCAGAAACGAGTTACGCTTTAATGCCCGCTCATGGCACTTAGGCGAACTTCGGCAAAGAGCGAGAAGCAGACGGTCGATCAGACTCATTTTTGGACAAAAGCTCGTCAGAGTAAATAACCTAGAACCCCGCTTTCAGATAACTTCTCGTATCTCAAAACGTCAAAGACCACCGTTGTCAGCGGTGGTCGGTTTGCGCGGAACTGGACAGTTTCGAGCATGGTCGATTTTGGGAGTGAATTATTTTTTGCTGCAATACTGTATATTAATCCACGAAACACCATCACGAAACGATTTGTGCCACTTTCTTCCTGAGCAGTTCCCGAAAAGCAATAACAGCGGGGCTAACCTGCTCTCTGCTTGGACAGATTAGATTTAACTCAACAGGTGGTGATTCAAAGCCTGGTAAAAGCCGTACAAGTTGCCCACTCCGAAGTTCTGAATGGACATCTATCTGGGAGCGATACGCTATCCCTTTACCACTAACAGCCCATTTACGAACAATGTCAGTATCATTGCTGACTCGATTGCTATCCACTTTGACTTTGTATGAGCCAGAATGACCAGCGTATTCCCAACTGTTCAATAAACGACCAGCTCGACGGTGCAATAAGCAATTATGCTCCTTTAAGCTGTTAGGATGCGTTAGCTCACCATGTTTAGATATATAGGATGGAGAGGCGCAGGTGATCCTGCTCACGGTGGCGATATGAAATGAAACCATCGATGAGTCTTCTAGCTTCCCATAACGAAGTGCCATATCAACTTGGTCGAGAAAAAAATCTGAAATTGAATCGCCAACCGTAAGGTCAATCGACAATAAAGGGTGTTCATCCAGTAACTCTTCTACCCAGTGTAAAAGAGTATTGCGCCCTAAGTCAGATGAAACGGACAACCTTAGCTTACCACTCACCTTACCTTGTGTCTGATGTGCAGCTATACGACCTTGCTCCAAACTGGCTAATGCTTGGCGACAATGAAACAGAAATTGTTCGCCTTGAGGTGTGATCCTTAATTGCCTTGTGGTTCTGATAAGTAGCTGTATATCCAACTTTTTTTCCAGTCTTTTAAGCGCAGAGCTGACTGCCGCAGGAGTGACACTCAGTTGTTTTGCGGTTTCCGTTATGCTGCCTGTTTCCACTATTCGTATGAATAGATTGAGATCTGATGTATTCATTATTAAATAATATTTAAAAGTGTTTGAACTATTGCTATCTTTTTAGTTTAGTAAAAATCGGGGACAATGTCTCTACCGTTATTAATTAACACCGTACATAAGTATTGGTGCCCCGAGAGGTAGATATGACCCAGCCATTACACACCGCGAACTTACTTGATCCTCCTTTAGAGCTCCCTTGTGGCGCAGTCATCAAAAACCGTCTAATAAAGTCAGCAATGTCTGACTCACTCGCTGACGGTGAAGGGAACCCTACTGAAGCTCAGTCTCGACTCTATGAACGATGGGCAGAGGGTGGTATTGGGTTATCCGTCATTGGTGAAGTGCAGGTAGATCCCAGGTTCCCTGAAAAACCAGGAAACCTGGTATTAACTAATCAATCCAACCTAAAAGATTTACAAATGTTAACCTCCCGCGCATCGATTAATGATGCCCACATATGGCCTCAGTTAGGTCATGCAGGAGGACTGGCTTACAAACTACTTAGCCAGCCCAAAGGTCCATCACCTCTTAAGATAAGTGAATTTGAATGTGCAGGTATGTCAGAGAAAGAAGTATCTTTATTGCCAGATGTGTATGCCAGAGCTGCGAAGATTGCTAAAAAAACAGGGTTCACAGGTGTTCAGATACATGCAGGTCATGGTTTTCTGCTTAGCCAATTTCTGTCTCCGCTATTCAATCACCGCAAAGACCAATATGGCGGTTCAATACAAGCACGTAGCAGAATCGTTATAGAGATAATAGAGAAAGTCCGAGATGCGGTGGGGGGGACTTTTCCTATTGGCATCAAGATGAACTCTTCTGATCAACTAGAAGGAGGATTATCTCAAGACGACGCTCTAGAAGTTATTCGCATCCTTAATAAAACGTCTATCGACTTGATTGAGATAAGCGGCGGTTCTTATTTTCCTGGAGCAAAATCCAGCTCTGACAGTGCTTCAAGCGGCCCGTACTTCATTGACTTTGCAATAAAGGCTAAAAGCTTAACAAGTATTCCTTTAGTAGTGACTGGCGGTTTTAAAAAACGGGAGCAGGTAATAGATGCCTTATCTATAAATGCAGCGGACTCCATTGGTCTTGGACGAGCATTGATACTCAGACCCGATTTGCCAAATGAATGGATAGATGGAGAAGGTGTTACTCCTCGCTTTCCAAAGTTTAAGTCACCACCTCAGGGGGGAATTACAGCCTGGTACACAATGCTTCTCACGGCGATAGCTAATGACAACGAAAGAGAGTTCAACTTAGAACTATTACCAGCGATTCAGGCCTATGAAAATCGTGACAAAGCGCGTGTTATGAGATGGCAGGCTAAGTATCAATTATAACCCAACACCTACACACCAAAAAACGCATCGTTATGCGTTTTTTGGGATCGCAATATCTGAAGTGCAATTTGCGTATCTATGGGAGATTCCGAGCACAGCCCCTCAATCGCCACCCATGAGGAAAAGTACTTCGATGTCAGTGGCTCGATCTGCCACCGAGTAATCAAACTAACGCAGAAAGGGGCAGAAACGAGTTATACCGGAATGGCTGCAATTGGCACAAACCGGAAATAGCTTCCAATTAACTCCGTATTTAAATTTTAGGTTTTAGCTGGGCTCTAATTAATAAATCATAATCTATTTGCAACACCTCGCTTAAATTCAAACTATTCTGAAGTTAACGCAAATTTTCAATTTAATTGGTGCTGGCCGAATAAAGGCTCATATGAGAATCAAATCGCCAGCTTCTTAAATAGAAACTAAAGATGTGACCGTTAAAAGGTTTATGCTAATTAAAAAATAACTACTCTTAACTATGACTCAGTTTTCTCTTTATAGTCACACAAATCCTCAATTATACAACTTCCACATTTTGGTTTTCTCGCTGTACACGTATAGCGCCCATGTAAAATAAACCAATGATGGAGGTTAAACATAAATTCTTTCTTATTTGGCGTATTTTTAATTATAGCCTGTTCAGTCTGCTCAACAGTCTTACCCTTAGCGTAACCAGTACGGTTTGCAAGACGTTGGATGTGAGTATCTACTGCTAAAAAGTATCTACCTTCATTATCTTTTAGCCAGCCAAAGGCTGTGTTGAGTACAACATTAGCGGTTTTACGGCCAACGCCTGGTAGGGCTTCTAGGGCTTCACGATTTTCTGGCACGATGCTGTTATGTTCATCCACCAAAATTTGGCACATTTTGTACACGTTGGCAGCTTTAGAATTAAATAAGCCGATGGTTTTTATATAATCACGCAGTGTATCGTGACCTAAGTCTAAAATGGCTTGTGGCGTATTGGCAACAGGGAACAACTTTCGAGTGGCTTTATTAACGCCTACATCGGTTGCTTGCGCTGAGAGGGTTACCGCTACTAGTAACTCAAATGGGCTTGAATATTCAAGCTCTGTAACTGGATGTGGGTTATCGTCGCGTAGGCGCGACAGTATTTGGTGACGTTTGTCTTTATTCATGCAACTTAAAACGTATTAGTGCTAATTGTTGCTCTAATACGTTTTCCCCTTAAGTTAAGCTAGTAACACGTGCTCGAGGGCCTTTTTCAGCCTCTGGCGGTGCAACTTGTTTTGATTTTATTTGTGCGTCAATTACGTTTTTTGCAGCAATAAGCAGCCCAAGCCCTAAAAAGGCACCCGGTGGTAAAATTGCGAGTAAAAATTGGTTATCAAAGTTAAATACTTCTATGCGCAAGCTCTGTGCCCATGGGCCAAGTAATAAGTCGGCACCGTCAAACAGCGTACCTTGGCCGATTAGTTCGCGCATAGTACCTAATACTAACAGTACAGCCATAAAGCCTAAGCCCATCATTAAGCCGTCAAATGCTGATAAATGAACAGGATTTTTAGAGGCGTATGCTTCGGCGCGGCCAATAATGGCGCAGTTAGTTACAATCAACGGGATAAAAATCCCTAATGATTGATATAAACCAAAGGTATAAGCGTTCATGAGTAATTGAACTATTGTTACAAAGCCCGCGATGATCATTACAAATACAGGTATACGAATATCTTTTGGCACCCAGTTACGCACAATTGATACGGTAACATTTGAGCCTATTAGTACGAGTAAAGTTGCTAAGCCTAAACCTAAGGCATTTGTTACAGTTGAGGTAACGGCAAGCAGTGGACATAAACCTAAAAGCTGCACAAGGGCAGGGTTATTTACCCATACACCTTCTTTGTATAATGTTTTTAACTCACTCATTTAGCTACCTCCATACATTCGGCATTAGGTGCTGCAAAAATATCATCAAAATTAGTTTGTGCGAACAATACGGCATTTTTAACAGAGCCCACAACAGCACGTGGCGTTATGGTCGCGCCTGTAAATTGATCAAACTGGCCGCCATCTTTTTTTACAGCCCAGCGAGCGTCTTCTTCGCCTTCAACCGTTAAGCTTTTGAATGTTGTGATCCAAAGTGATTTTTTAACTTCGACTTTGTCACCTAAACCAGGGGTTTCTTCGTGTTTAGTCGTACGAACGCCAGCAATAGTGCCATCGCTCAATACCGCTGTTAATAAGTTAATATCGCCACTGTAGCCGTTTGGCGTAACATGCCTAATAACAACAGCGACTGGTTTATTGTTTTTACGAGCACGGTAAATTACTTGATTTGCGTGTGGGCCTAGTTTTTCGTCAGTAATAATTACGCAATCTTGTGATAATTGATTGTCGTACGATTTTGGGTCGAGCACTTCTTGTAACTGCGCAGTGAGTTGCAGTTGTTCTTGCTCTGCAATTTTATCGGCAGTAAGCGCATTGATAGAGGCAACTAAGCCCGTCGTAGCTAATGCAAACGCAGTTAAAATAGCACCATTTTTAGCCATTGACGAAATGATCATTTTACTGCTCCATGGCCATAAGTACGTGGCTGTGTGTAGTAGTCTATTAGTGGCACTGCAATATTAATCAATAATACGCTAAATGCGATGGCATCAGGAAAACCACCAAAGGTACGAATTAAATAAATTAGTAAGCCAATTAGTGCGCCATATATTAAGCGCCCTTTGTTAGTTGTTGCTGCAGATACCGGATCGGTCGCTATAAAAAAGGCCCCCATCATAGTGGCACCACTTAATAAGTGAAATAGGGTGCCCGGCTCTGTACCAGGTGATGCGATATAACCAATAGCACTACATACAGCTAAAGTTACGATAAAACTAACAGGAATATGCCAGTTAATTATTTTTGCTTTTAGTAAGTATAAACCACCCACTAAATAGCCTAAATTAACCCATGCCCAACCAAGGCCAGCCCATTCGTTAAATATTGGCTTTTGCATGCTCTCGGTAACGGTTAAACCGTGGGCTATGTCTGTTTTAACAGTATCTAGTGGTGTTGCCATTGTTAGGCCATCAACCCCTGCGCGTACTTGATCTAGGCTAAACCCAGAGGCCGTAAAATCGGTAAATATTAACCTTAGCTGATCAGCAAAGCCTATTGGCGTATTTATTAAATCAGTAACAGGCAACCATGCGGTCATTTGCACCGGAAACGAAACTAATAGCAGTACATAAGCCGCCATTGCTGGATTGAATAAGTTAAACCCAAGGCCGCCATAAAGCTGTTTAACTATAACAATAGAAAATAAACAGCCAATAACGATTATCCACCAAGGCGCAAGTGGTGGAATACTCAATGCCAATAACACGGCAGTAAGCCACGCACTGCCATCACTTAATGCAGGCCAAACAGGGCGCTTTCGTATTAGCATTATTGCAGCTTCAAATACGCTTACAGCAACAAGCGCTAGTACCAGTTGAATAAGCACACCTGTTCCAAAAAAGAAAACTTGAGCAATTAGCCCAGGAATACACGCAGCAATAACGCTAAGCATTAATCGCGTTAACGATTTATGGCTGTGATTATGCGGCGAACTGGCCATGGTTAATTTCATGACTGATTATTTCCTTCTTTTTGTAACTTTTTAGCTTTTGCTCTCGCAATTGCAGCAGCCACGGCGGCTTTTTTCTTATCGTCGACTGATTTAGGTTTATCTGCTTCAGTAGAATTGGATGAGTCATCGGTGTTACTTTCTGCACTCTTAGGTGCTGCGCTATCAACTTGTAGCTCTTGGGGCTGAGTTTGTTCGGTATCTTCTAGTGCTTTAGCTGCTTTTTTAGCTTTAGCGCGGGCAATAGCCGCCGCTACCGCTGCTTTTTTGTCATCAGCAGGCGTATCGCTTTGTGGTTCTTCACTTGTGGTTTGCTCGGCTTCTTCTAATGCTTTAGCCGCTTTTTTAGCTTTAGCACGAGCAATGGCCGCCGCTACCGCTGCTTTTTTATCATCAACAGGGGCACCACTTTGTGGCTCTTCACTCACGGTTTGCTCAGCTTCTTCTAATGCTTTAGCCGCTTTTTTAGCTTTTGCACGCGCAATGGCCGCCGCTACGGCTGCTTTTTTATCATCAACAGGGGCATCACTTTGTGGCTCTTCACTTGTTGCTTGTTCAGCGTTATCTAATGCTTGTGCTGCTTTTTTAGCTTTAGCACGCGCAATGGCCGCCGCTACGGCTGCCTTTTTGTCATCAACAGGGGCATCACTTTGTGGCACTTCACTTGCTGTTTGTTCAGCGTTATCTAATGCTTGTGCTGCCTTTTTGGCTTTAGCGCGAGCAATGGCTGCAGCTACCGCTGATTTTTTGTCATCAACGGGGGCATCAGTTTGTGGCTCTTCACTCACTGTTTGCTCAGCGTTATCTAATACTTGTGCTGCTTTTTTAGCTTTAGCTCGAGCAATGGCTGCAGCTACTGCTGATTTTTTATCATCAACGGGTGTAGTCTCGGCCGATTCATCTGTTTGCGATTTTTGCTCTTTATATTTACGCGCTTGTTCTTTACGTAGTGCGCGCTCTTTTGCTACTTCGCTGTTATCTGGCTCTAGTTCTTCGCCTTGTTGCTTTTTAGCTTTAGCGCGTGCAATAGCGGCAGCAACAGCAGATTTTTCATCGCCGTTATCTGATTTATTTTTAACACGGGCTAGTGCCTCAGCTACTTTTTGTTTTTCGTCAGCAGACTTAGCAGCAGGTTTGCGTTTATGGCGGTTTTGGCGTTCTTCTTGCTCACGCTCTAAACGTTCTTTTCGGGCATCAAAACGCTCTTTTGCTCTGTCGGCTTTAATTTTGTCAGCTTGTTGTTCTTTAATTTCAACTTTGGCTATACGGTAGTACTGTACAAGAGGGATTTCGCTTGGGCACACGTATGCACAAGCACCACATTCAATACAATCAAATAAATTGTGCTCTTGTAGTTTGTCGTACTCTTTTGATTTAGCAAACCACTGCAATTGTTGTGGCAATAAAGAAGCAGGGCAGGCATCGGCACAGGCGCTACAACGTATACAGGCTTTTTCAGGGCCGGGTTCCGCTAGCTCTTTATGATCAGGCGCTAAAATACAGTTAGTGGTTTTAACTATGCCAATACGTACTGTGGGTAGCGTAAAGCCCATCATTGGGCCGCCCATCACAACACTTTGCTGCGGTACAGGAGAGAAACCTTGGCAATCTAGTAAATGCTTTATTTCAGTACCAAGCAGTGCCCATACATTTCCAGGTTTATGAATAGTGTTACCTGTTACCGTAACTATACGCTCAATTAGCGGTTTGCCTTCATAAACGGCTTGTTGTACGGCAAACAAAGTACCCGTGTTATGCACTAAAATACCAATATCGGCTGGAATACCAATGCTAGGAACTTCACGGTTAGTAAGTAATTTAATTAATTGCTTTTCACCGCCAGATGGATAAATAGTTGGCACCGTTTGAATAATAATTTTTGAGTTATGCTCAGCTGCTTGCTTCATTGCTGCAATAGCTTCAGGCTTGTTATCTTCTATACCCACAATGCACAGTGTTGGGTTTAAAAGTTGCTGCATTATTTCAATGCCTTGGATAACTTCTTTAGCGTGTTCGCGCATTAAAACGTCATCGGCAGTAATATAAGGTTCGCACTCAACAGCATTTACAATCAAAAATTCGATAGGTTGCTTGGTATCTGCTTTTACATAAGTAGGAAAACCAGCACCACCCATACCGCTAATACCGGCTTGGTGAATAATATTTATAAGCTCATCATGGCTAAGCTCAGCAGGATTTTTATTTTTATTTAGAGCTACCCATTCGTCTTTGCCGTCTGGTTCAATAATAACACTTAGTTCAGGCAGGGCCGATGGATGTGCTGATGGCATAGGTGCAATATCAGTAACCACACCAGAGCTTGGCGCATGCACAGGTACCGACCAGTTAGCAGCAGGTGCTGTAAGTGGTTGGCCTTTTAAGACGTGTTGGCCTTTTTCTACAAGTAACTTACCGTTTGCGCCTATATGTTGCTTAAGCGCAACAATGAGTTTGTCGGGCAAAGGTAGGCGAGTGATACTCGCACTATTAGAGAGTGATTTTTGCTGTGGTGGGTGTATGCCGCCAGGAAATGCCCACACCGTGCCTTTTTTTATTTGTTCAAGTAACTTGTCCACTCAAACCTCTAATCTATTTGTGTAACAGGAATAGCATCTAGCTGCCATTTCCAGTTTTGTTTAGTTTCGGCTACAGGTAGCATATCAATGCAATCTACAGGGCAAGGCTCAACACATAAATCACAGCCAGTACATTCATCAATTAACACGGTGTGCATTTGACGAGTCGCGCCTAAAATAGCGTCAACAGGGCAGGCCTGAATACATTTGGTACAGCCAATACATTCATCTTCGCGAATATAAGCCACTGTTTTTATAGGTTCTGCTTGCTCGCCGCCTGCAAGTGGTTTTTCATCAACACCCATTAAGCCGGCAAGCTTTTTCATAGTTGATTCGCCGCCCGGAGGGCATTTATTTATTTCATCGCCATTGGCTATAGCTTCGGCGTAAGGGCGACAGCCCGGGTAGCCACATTGTCCGCATTGAGTTTGCGGCAAAATAGTATCAATTTGCTCAACAATAGGGTTACCTTCAACGCGAAAGCGGATTGCTGCAAATCCTAAAATAAGTCCAAAAATGAGTGCTAGCGAGCCAATCGCTATCAAGGCATAAAACAAGGTCATATTAAAACTTCACTAATCCAGTAAAACCCATAAACGCCATCGACATTAAGCCTGCGGTGATCATTGCAATGGAGGCGCCTTTAAAAGGCGTAGGAACGTCAGCTGCTGCTAAGCGTTCTCGTAGTGCTGCAAACAATACAAGCACTAAAGAAAAACCAACCGCAGCACCAAAACCATACACTGCAGATTGTAAAAATGAATGATCTTCTTTGATATTTAATAGAGCTACACCTAATACCGCACAGTTAGTGGTGATCAGCGGTAAAAATATGCCTAGTAAACGATATAGAGTAGGGCTTGTTTTACGTACAACCATTTCGGTAAATTGCACTACAACGGCAATTACCAAAATAAAGCTCATGGTACGTAAAAATTCGATATCCAGAGGGATTAAAATATATTGGTTAACTAAATAGCTAGTTACAGAGGCAAGGGTAAGTACAAACGTGGTTGCCAAAGACATACCAATCGCCGTATCAAGCTTACCTGATACGCCCATAAACGGACATAAGCCTAAAAATTGTACTAATACAAAGTTATTAACCAGAACGGTTCCAATCAATAACAAGACATATTCTGTCATGTGTGCCTCACGCTATTAAAGTCCTGCGTATTATCCTTTTTTCTGCCCCGATAAACAACATTTGCGAGTCGTTATCAGTTAAATAAACGCAAGGACAAACATATTGATCACAAGGCTGTAAAATTAATGTGATTTTGATGTAAGGAATTACTCAAATAGCAGAAACAAAAAAAGAGCAACGAATGCTCTTTTTTTTATTAATTAAAAACTAATTAAATATCTTTAGGTTTTTCTATGTAATAACCTTGAACGCCATCTAAACACAAAGTTTCTATTATGTGTTTCTCTTCTTGGCTCTCAACGCCCTCAGCAAATACGCTAACACCAATACGGTGGGCTAAATCGACCATTAAGCGCATAAAGTACTGATTGTTTTTATCGTCTTCTAGGCCGCGAGTATAACTTGCGTCCATTTTAATAAAGTCAGGTTTTAAATCGCGGAAAAACTTAAATGAAGTCAAGCCAACACCAAAGCGTTCAACAGTAACGCGTGCGCCAACTCTGTGCACCATGTCGATAAAGCGCTTACTAGCTTTGATGTTTTGCTGTAAACCAAACTCGCTTACCTCAAATACTAGTTTAGATGCAATATGCGTATCTTTCAATAATCGGCGCTCTAGCCAAATTACAAACTGATCGTTGTGTGCACTTGAGGCTGTTACGTTTAAACCAAAAAACTTTTCAGATAAATTACGGCTTTTAACTTTTTCAAGAGAAGAGTCGATGATCAGGCGATCAATTTCTATTGCCATATCAAGTTTTTCGGCCATTGCTAAAAAAGAAGCGGTAGGCAGTACTTGATTGTCTTCTGTTTTAAATCGAACTTGTACTTCAGCGTAGGCTTTTATGCTTTTACCAAGCGGCATAATGTTTTGCATCACTAAATGCACACGCTTAGATTCTATAACTTCCTTAATAACCTTACGCCAGTTTTGATTACCAAACCCCGCACTTACGTTATTAACTAAATCGGTTTCGCGTTGTACGTGCCATGCATTAACTTGCTTTGACTGCGCCATGCTCATCGCGTTATCAACAACAGAAAGCAGTTCGCCTAACGGTTTACCTTTTTCGTAACCTACAATACCCGTATTAGCTACCGAGCTTAACTCTTGGTTTTGTTGGTACTGCGTGAAGCGCGATTGCAGGTTTTCACCAAAGCGCTCAGCTTCTTTTAAAGGAATGTGGGGGAGTACTACCGCAAAATCAGAGCTGTTTAATCTAAATACTTGGCTACCCGTGTAAGTGCCGCTTATGTGCTTAATAATATCGGCAACGCCTTTAACGTACTCGTCACCTTTTTGATAACCACGGCTTTGGTTTATAGCTTGTAGTTCGCTACAACGAACCATAGCTAAAGAGCCAAATGTACTTTGCTCAGTGTTTTCAATGTTTTTTTCGTAGTACTCAACAAACATATTACGATTACCAAGCGAGGTAATTACATCTTTGTACGCTTCATGCTTGATAGTCATAGCAGCGCTTTGTATGTCTTCGTTTTTGTTTTTTAAAAAATGTGATAACCGATTAAAGCTAGGTACTAAATCTTTTCCCATTTTTTTCAATCGAGTGCCATCTAATGCTGTTTCTAAATCATTATCAACTTGGTTTTGATTGATATAAATATCGATAATGTCAGCAACTGTTGTACTTATATTTTTATTTAAATGATAAAAAATAGATTTCATTAGAATTATTGGAATAATAACTAAAATAGCAGAAATCAAAATAACAATAAAAAGGGACGTTTGTAGCTGCGACGCTAAATGCTCAATGTTAAGTACAAATTCAACTTTTATATCTGCGGCATCGTTTACAGCAAACTGTGGGCGTACAGAGTTAAAGTTAGAGAGTACAAAATCAGCAAACATTGGTAATTGAGTAGGGGGGTTAATGCTAAATACTTCAGCACCTTGGTAATCTCTTAGAGTAAAGCTTGAAAACGTATTACCATCTGCAATTGATTGTTTTAAATTTTGAGCAGAAATATCGTCTAAAGAAAGGTCATTAATATACTTAGTAACAGTCGTTTGTGCATTTTTTTGTGCATCACTTACCGCAGTATCAAAGCTTATAGATATGAAGTAGCTTCCTGCTGCAACACACAATAACCAAGAGATAATTTGTATAAAAATAAGTTTTTTAAATCCAGCCATGTTTTCAGTCTTTTAATAATCAAAAGGGAAGGAATCAAGTCCTTGATTAATAAACTAAGTACAGCGCATTAAAGAATTAAACTAATGCTTTAGTTATATAAGGAAGAGTAGTGGAAATAGCTTGGAATGTCTATGAAATTCTTAGAATTGGCTCCCCCTCCCCGACTCGAACGGGGGACCTGCGGATTAACAGTCCGTCGCTCTAACCAACTGAGCTAAGGGGGAACTAAAGTACTGATATTATTATGATGATTTGGCTCCCCCTCCCCGACTCGAACGGGGGACCTGCGGATTAACAGTCCGTCGCTCTAACCAACTGAGCTAAGGGGGAACTACATCATAAACATAAACTTGGCTCCCCCTCCCCGACTCGAACGGGGGACCTGCGGATTAACAGTCCGTCGCTCTAACCAACTGAGCTAAGGGGGAATCGTTTATGGTTGAAAAACTTGGCTCCCCCTCCCCGACTCGAACGGGGGACCTGCGGATTAACAGTCCGTCGCTCTAACCAACTGAGCTAAGGGGGAAGCGTCTTGCCTTTCAACGGGGCGAAATATTAATGACCGAGCCGCAAAGTGTCAACATATAAAAGTCATAAATTGAAAAAAGAGGTTTATTCGTTGTTTTTGTGTTCGATCTGCGTGATTTATAGCTCTATTAAAGCTGTTTTTTTAAGAATTTAAGAATACTAATGCGAGTTTTATTATTGTTGAGTCTTTAAATTGGTTAAATTAAACACGCCATTAAGGCCGCTTTTAATTAAAAAACAACTCAAAAACATAAAATTTCATTTTTTACTTTGGGATATTCTTCGTATTTATTTACTTTTTTATTTTAATTTTCTAAAAATATACCTGCACGAATAGTCATAAAAGTATTTTCCCTCTTAATAGTGATCCAATTTTGATCTATAAATTGAGCATTTATTATCTTCGCTCAAAAATAGAACAATCAATAACTTAACTTTGTATTAAACGTTTTTTATTTACTAACGTATAACTATGTTAAGAAGAAAAATCGGCAAGCTTGCGTTTTCAGTGTGAGTTTATAAAAATGCCACAATTAGCAAATCAACAATTGGTTGGACCTCAGCGAAAATTGCGAGTCTCTCAAGGCCTTTATAAATGCGGCTTTGAATGAGTTATCCACGGTTTCTGTGGATAACTCTGTTTATGAAACTTTAAGAACATCATCGGCACCAATGTTTTAGGGTGCTACAACGATTTCAAGCTTTTAAATCACTATTTTTTATTCATTGTAAAACAGTGGGTTATGTTTTGGTGGCTAATAGATGTAACTCCATGAATGAATTTTTTCGTAACGATAAACCAAGTAGTTGCTTTGTGTAAAAAAGCATCAGATAACACAGGGTGTTTGTAATAAAAGTTATAAAAATGTGTTTTAATTGTTTTTTGGCGTGTTTAGGCTCTATTTTAACAAAAAGATGTAAAAACCAAGTTTTACTATTTTTTAGAATATTTACTTACGTAATTACATCAATTGTAGTGATAAATCCGTGGCTTGAACTGTCTTGATGCTTTAAAATGATTCGTTCAGTAAAAGAGGCCTATTTATTTCATGCGCGCAATTTCAAAATCTCAGACTCGCCCAGATTTACTAAACGATCCTATCTTGCCTACATTAAAGACGATGACCATACCGATGATATTCGGCATGATCACACTAATGATGTTCAATATTGTAGACACCTTTTTTATAAGTTTACTTGGCACCGAACCATTAGCTGCCGTGAGCTTTACATTTCCAGTTACTTTTACCGTTATCAGCTTAGCAATAGGGCTGGGGATCGGTACATCAGCAGTAATAGCGAAAGCGCTCGGCAGTAATAAAATTGATGAAGCACGTTTTGATGCCAGTATTTCTTTAATGGTTGGTGTGGTTTTGGTTATTGTGTTGTCATCTGTTGGGTATTTACTGATTGACCCCATATTTACTTTACTAGGAGCGGGCGCGCAAGTATTGCCGTTAATACATGAATACATGAATGTATGGTTTATCGGTAGCGTATTTTTAATAACCCCAATGATTGGTAATTCGGTACTGCGTGCCAGCGGTGATACCAAAACGCCAAGTATAGTAATGGGCGGAGCCGGGCTGATAAACGCCGTACTTGACCCAATACTGATATTTGGCTTTGGGCCGGTACCCGCGTTAGGAATTCAAGGCGCTGCCATAGCAAGTGTTGTCGCATGGTCGGTCGCTGTGGTTATTATTTTATATATATTAGCGGTTAAAAAACGTTTGTTGAGTCTAAAAGCGGGCAAGCAAACTGTAACTGGCGCTATTCGTAAAATATTAAAAATTGGTTTACCTGCTGCAGGTGCAAACATGCTTACACCTGTTGCAATGGCTGTAATGACCGCCTTAGTAGCGCATCATGGGCCAGAAGCCGTGGCCGCATTTGGAGTAGGAAGCCGGATAGAATCTATTGCAAGTATTTTAGTGCTTGCGCTATCGATGACATTACCGCCATTTGTGAGTCAAAACTTTGGGGCTGGCAAATTATGCCGAGTTAAAGAAGCGTATACCGGCACACTCAAATTTGTGATGGTATGGCAATTTGCCATTTACGTATTACTAATTGCATTTTCAGGTGTTATAAGCCAATTATTTGGTAAAGAACAAGCCGTAATAGATGTAATTAAGCTCTTTATTTATACCATCCCACTAAGCTATGGCTTACAAGGGGTGATCATATTATCAAACTCATCGTTTAATGCTTTACACAAACCAATGAACGCATTGGTACTAAGCGTTATTCGTTTATTCATATTTTATGTACCATTTGCTTATATCGGCAACGAAATAGCCGGATTATTAGGGTTATTTATAGGCGCTGCCATAGGTAATTTATTTACAGCAATAGTGGCATATAAATGGTTTATGAAAAAACTAGAAGCGCTGAGCGGCGAATCGTTACAGGAGTGCAATAATTGAGCGACCATTTTCAGTTAAAATCACATTTCAAACCAGCAGGCGATCAGCCTACCGCCATTAAACAGCTATGCGAAGGGTTAGAAGCGGGGCTTGCACACCAAACGTTATTAGGTGCCACCGGTACAGGTAAAACCTTTACTATGGCCAATATTATTAGCGATTTAAATCGTCCAACAATAATAATGGCGCACAATAAAACATTGGCTGCGCAGCTATACGGCGAGATGAAAGAGTTTTTTCCTAAAAACGCGGTTGAATACTTTGTATCGTATTACGATTACTACCAGCCAGAAGCCTATGTTGTATCTAGCGACACATTTATTGAAAAAGATGCTTCGATAAATGAGCACATAGAGCAAATGCGTTTAAGTGCGACCAAAGCATTGCTTGAGCGTCGCGACACCATTATTGTGGCATCGGTATCGGCTATTTATGGTTTGGGTGACCCTAAATCGTACATGAAAATGATGCTACTTTTAAAAGTGGGCGAAAAAGTCGATCAACGCGACATGCTACGCCGTCTTGCTGAAATACAATATACCCGTAATGATATAGATTTTAGCCGAGGTACATACCGTGTACGTGGCGAAGTAGTTGACATATTCCCAGCAGAATCAGACACTTTTGCTGTACGTGTAGAAATGTTTGATGATGAAATAGAACGCTTAAGTATTTTTGACCCGCTTACCGGTGCAATTGAAAAGCACATAGTGCGCGCTACTATTTATCCTAAAACGCACTATGTTACCCCGCGTGAAAAAATACTTGGCGCTATCGAAAAAATAAAAGAAGAACTAAAAGAGCGACGCGCCCAGTTACTCAGTGCAAACAAGTTAGTAGAAGAGCAACGTGTAGCACAGCGAACGCAATACGATATAGAAATGATGACCGAGCTTGGTTATTGCTCGGGTATAGAAAACTACAGCCGCTATTTATCTGGGCGTACGCCAGGCGATCCGCCGCCAACATTGCTTGATTACCTACCTGATGACGCATTAATGATTATTGATGAATCGCACGTAACCGTATCGCAAATTGGCGCCATGTATAAAGGCGACAGAAGCCGTAAAGAAAACCTTGTTGAGTATGGTTTTAGAATGCCATCCGCAATGGATAATAGGCCACTGCGTTTTGAAGAGTTTGAAGCCATAGCACCACAAACTATTTATGTATCAGCAACGCCTGGCGACTTTGAGTTAGAGCGCTGCGCGGGCGAAATAGCAGAGCAAGTAATTCGCCCAACAGGGCTGCTCGACCCACTTATAGAAGTACGTCCTGTGGGCGATCAGGTTGATGATTTACTCTCAGAAATATACAAAAGTGTGGAGAAGGGCGAACGCGTACTGGTAACTACACTTACTAAACGTATGTCTGAGGATTTAACAGATTACCTAAGCGAGCATAATGTAAAAGTACGTTACTTACATTCAGACATTGATACCGTTGAGCGCGTGGAAATAATTCGTGACTTACGAGCTGGCGTGTTTGATGTGTTAGTGGGCATTAACTTACTGCGAGAAGGCCTTGATATGCCAGAAGTGGCACTTGTTGCCATACTTGATGCTGACAAAGAGGGCTTTTTACGCTCGGCTCGCTCGCTGATACAAACCATTGGCCGTGCTGCTCGTCACTTAGATGGCCGCGCTATTTTATATGGCGACAGAATTACAAAATCAATGGCTAAAGCCATGGACGAAACAGCACGCAGGCGCGAAATTCAGCATGCATATAACGTTGAGCACGGCATAGAGCCTCATGCTCTGGCTAAAAAAATACTTGATGTAATGGATGTAGGTGAAGAAGCGGCCCCTAAAGACAACCTTAAACTTATTCGTAAAGAGTCTAAAAAGGTTCTTAGTGCGAAAGAAATTGCCGTGCAAATTAAGCAGCTTGAAACCAAAATGCATGCATACGCAAGCGACCTAGAATTTGAAAAAGCGGGCTCTGTTCGCGATGAAATACATGAACTACAACAACAGTTGATTAATTAAAAATGACAGCAAACTTTACACCTCTTATTACTGCGCTTGAAGACGCGCCAATTTTAAAAAATGAACTGTGTCGTGTTTTTCATGGCCGAGGCCACAGCGTCGAAGCATTAAGCCATATTAATTTAGACTTTTACCCGCCCAGTTTATTTTTGGTTTCGTACGATGAAATTGACGAGCAAACACTAAGCGAGCTCACCAATGTTGTGTGGCAGTGGGCGCAAGAAAATCAGCCTGAGCTTATTACTTCACTTGTGTACCAGCAACGTGCTGGCGTACAAAGCCAAAACACCGTGGTTTATGGGCAATTACCTAACCCACATGTTGTAACCGAAAATGGCATTCGCTTTTTGGTTGATTTACAGAGCCGCCAAAATACCGGAATATTTCCCGATATGCGCAGCGGCCGTGAATTTGTAATGGCCAACAGCAAGCATGGCAAAGTGCTTAATTTGTTTTCGTATACATGTGGGTTTTCGCTTGCCGCCATGCAAGGCGGGGCAGATCATGTGATGAACATGGATATGAGCAAAGGCGTGCTAAAAGTCGGCAAGCAAAACCATCAGCTAAATGGTTTTGAGCGCGGCGTCAGTTTTTTACCTCACGATATCTTAAAATCCTTTGGAAAACTAAAAAAAGCAGCCCCGTTTGATTTAATAATAGTTGATCCGCCAAGCTTTCAAAAAGGCAGCTTTATATTAACTAAAGACTATCAAAAAGTGCTGCGCAGGTTGCCAGAGCTACTTTGCGATACCACACAATTACTATTGTGTGCTAATAGCCCAGAGCTTAGCGAAGATGCATTTAAAGCATTAATAAACGAGAACACCCAAGGCGCAATTGAATTTGTTGAGCGCCTAGCCCCCACCGAGCGTTTTATTGAAGTAGACAGCGACAAAAGTTTAAAAGCGCTTGTCTATAAAACGTCACAAATACCTGCTTAAATGAAGCTCAGTAAACGCCTAACTACCATTGATAAATTAATTTCGCAGCACCACGATATTATTTGGGATTGTTGCTGCGACCATGGTTATTTAGGCATGGCGCTATTAAAACGCGCAGCTGCAAACCACGTTATTTTTGTAGATATAGTCGCCACTTTAATGAACGATTTAGAAGCGCAATTATCATCTATTAATAAATTACAAAAAACCTGTGATAAAAATCCGCAGTGGCAGGTCTTATGTCAGGATGTAGGCAAAATTGAAATTGCTCAAAGTAAAAGCCAAGTAGTTGTAATAGCAGGTGTTGGCGGTGAGCTGTTATTAAGTTTAGTACAACAAATTATTGCTAATAACGCAGTGGATCATTTAAATAATGTTCGGTTTATTTTATGCCCAGTGCATCACACTTATAAGTTGCGAGTGGGTTTAAAACAACTTGGTTTAGGGCTTATAAGTGAGCAAATAGTTTACGACAACAAACGTTTTTATGAAGTGATTGAAGTGAGCTTTAATACCAATAATGAGATTAGCCGTACCGGCAACAAAATGTGGGACTTTGCTAGTACAGAGCACGCTATGTACCAACGACAACTCATAAATCATTATAATAAAATGCTCAATAAAGATAAGCCATACTATCAAAAAGTTATAACAGACTATCAAGAACTCACCGATAGTTAAAAAAGCCCAAAAGTAGGGCGTACATGTGATCTAATTACGACATTGACGACGTAATGTGTTCATAGTTTATATCGCACAACGCGAGTTTATTTGGTTTATTTATGTCAGATAACAAGAGTCACATTAATCATTTGCTCAGCAATGAGCAAAAATGGCAACACAGTTACGAGCAACCTATTTCTTATGCACCCCTGGTGCAATTGGCTAATAGTAATTGGGTGGTGCCACAGCATTTTTTACGTTACAAGCACACGCTTGAAAGCGTAAACGAAGTACTTGAGAGTATTGAGTTTTCGGCTCACTTTAGAGTGCTCGCTGCACAAAAAGGTGAAGAGATTTACCTGCAAGTAGCAGTGCTGAGCCCTGATAACTACCAAAAAAGCGCATCTACTAATGAAGCCAAATCTAAAAAACTATTATTTGGCAGACGTTGGATAGTAGAGGAAAACTTACCTACTTCAGAGCTTATTCAAACCGCATTTTTAGCGTTAAAAGTAGCGCGAGAACATGAAGTAAGAGAACTTTTTCAGTTAATGCAAAGCGGCGCAACAAGCACGCCATTTAACAATCACCACGACTTACCTGTAATGGCGCAAAACCCTGAACTTGTTAAAAGCGAAGCGGTTACAAGTAATGTTGATGAAGTGCTCAAACGTATTGTATTTGCAGGAAAAAGTATTGAGCTGAAAAGTCAGCAGCAAGTAGCCGAGCAACATTTATATACTGTTGAACTCTTGTGTGAGGATTGCCAGCTTAGCGAGTTTAATAAAAAAACAATTGCGTTTTTAACAGCAGACTCATCCGCTAATAGTTTTTTACACGGCTTAATTGCGGCATTGGTGGCCATAAGTAATGACTACGTAAACGAGCAGTTTAAATACAAAGGTTTTGCCCGTTTTAGCAAGCACGTAGTAGTTGAACAAATAGGTAACCTAAGTATCGCTATGCGCTCGCCAAGTACCGTAGGGCTTTGCTCTATGGGTAAGCAACATGCTAATCAGTTAAATTTTGAGATAGACAGTGGGCGAGCACCACAGGGCTGCGGGCAAGCTATTGGTGGGTTTTTAGCTGCTCACGGCATTGAGCAGCCAGAAAATGCGCATTTATATCCAAATTACTTATAAAAACTTAAAGTTTATTAATTTCATCTTTAACGTTAAAGCTTGAATCAGTAACAATAGCCTCAAGTGTTTGTACACGCTCTTTTAATGCAAGCACTTGTGCGTTTGTTTCAGCTAGTTGTTTATGGGCATCGCTGTTGTTGTTTTGCATTTTATGCTTAAATTCAAGATGCTTTTTATACATATCGTAAACTACTCCTGAGCCAACCGAAATTAGCACAATAAGTACAATCATCGTAGTTCCAGACATAATCTCATTCCTTATCATTTTATTATTCGTTTATGGTTAAAGTATAACCTTTAAGCGCTTATGATAAAGCTGACAATTGTAACTTAATTTGTATAGTTTACTTGGCGTGTTCATAATTCATACATTTTTTATATTGTTTAATGGAGATAGTGCCTCCATATAATAAACATACTTTAGCCAATACAGAGAGTTGCCATGTTAAATAATAAAATTCCACCGGTTATCGTTGTGCTGTTTTTTGCAGGCATAATGGCGCTTATTGCGCATTACAGTGTTATTGATTTCACCGCCTTTATTACCTACCTAGCAGCAAGTTTGGTCATTATCGGGTGTGTTTTTTGTATTGCAGGGGTAGCGAGCTTTAAAATAGCAAACACCACAGTAAACCCAAATAAACCTGAGCAAGCATCAAAACTTATTACGAGCGGCATTTATAAAATTTCGCGTAACCCAATGTATGTGGGTTTTGCATTTATTTTAGCAGGGTGGGGTGTTTGGTTAAGTTCCTTGTGGGCGCTTTTATGTATTATCGGGTTTATTGCGTATTTAACATTTTTTCAAATAATACCCGAGGAGCGTGCGCTCACTAAATTATTTGGCGAAGAGTTTACCGCTTACAAAGCGCGCGTAAAACGCTGGCTGTAATCAATATCATTGACTTAAAACGTGACAAACAAAAAAGGCTATCGATGATAGCCTTTTTTTGTTTACAGCAATTGTATTACTAATTAATTGCGGCTTATTCGTATTCTAACGGGTCTGTAATGTTATTTAGTGCAAATGCTTCAAGGCGTTCTTGGCACGCGCCACATTTACCACAGGCCTTTTCACGGCCGTTATAACAGGTCCACGTTTGGCTGTAATCTAAACCCATTTCAATACCGTCGGTCAAAATACCAATTTTAGTATTATTTAAATACGGGCTAAAAATTTCTACCGCGTCGTAGTTAGCAATACGACACACATCATCCATTTTTTGCACAAATTCAGGACGGCAGTCAGGGTAAATAGCATGATCCCCAGAATGAGCGCCGTAATAAACTTGGCTAGCTTTAAGTGATACCGCGTAACCAACAGCAAGCGAGAGCAAAATCATATTACGATTAGGCACAATCGTACTTTTCATGCTTTCTTCTTCGTAGTGGCCTTCAGGTACGTCAATATCATCAGTAAGTGATGAGCCACCAATAAGTTGGTTAATCGCCGAAATATCAACAATTTTATGTGGAACGTTTAATTTTTCACACACACTTGCTGCTACTTTAAGCTCTTTTACATGACGCTGACCATAGTCAAATGAAAGGGCATATACATCATGGCCTTGTTGCAGGGCTTTATTTAATACGGTAAATGAGTCCATACCGCCGGAATAAATAACAACTACTTTTTGCGTCATATCTGTTTTGCTCTTAGTTTTAATAGAGGTTTATATCAGGGCGCGATATACTACACGGCCGCAGCTTAAATAACAATTTTTGCACAGCGCTTTTTGGTTTTTTAATAGTAGCAATTTGGCTGCTAGGTAGTAAGTGAGATCTCTTTTGTACAAAATTAATGAAGTGTTTGAAACCATTCAAGGTGAAGCTAGCTTTACTGGCACACCCTCAATATTTTTACGTCTGCAAGGTTGCCCTGTAGGCTGCTCTTGGTGCGACACCAAGCAAACGTGGGATGTTGATAATGTATATAAAGTATCGCTGGATGAAACCGTAGAAAAAAAAGCCGACTCAGATCATTGGGCTAACGCCAGTGCAGAGCAAATTTTAGCTTTGTTTCAATCACGTGGTTACACCGCAAAGCATGTTGTAATTACTGGCGGCGAGCCATGCATGTTTGATTTAAATCCAGTATGTAACTTATTACATGAACACGGTTTTAGCACACAAATAGAAACCAGCGGCACGTTTGAAATACTCGCCCCAGAGCAAACATGGGTAACGGTATCGCCAAAAATCAATATGCGCGGCGGTTATGAAGTACTCACCAGCGCTATGAAGCGTGCCAATGAAATTAAACACCCCGTTGCCATGCAAAAGCATGTAGAAGAGTTAGAAGAATTATTTGCTAAAACAGGCGTTAACCCTAAGCTTGTTTATTTGCAGCCAATTAGCCAAAAAGTATCAGCAACAAAATTAGCAATCGACACCTGTATTGCCAAAAACTGGCGCCTATCAATACAAGTACATAAGTATTTAGGAATTAGTTAAAGCCAGCTTAAAGTTATATTACGTATGTTGGGTAGAGCGAAGCTAAACCCAACAAATCTCCACTTCCGCACCATTTTCTAATAACGTTTCATAATATTTAAATACGTAGGTCGGATAAGCGAAGCGCCATCCGACAACCCTGTACTTTATAGCCTAAAATTTATATCCTAGAATTACATCTACCTTAAAGCTCATATCTTCTTCGTTAATTGTGCTAATTAGTTTACTATGCGCGACTTAAAAATATTCCACTACTTACTACTAGGCTTATATGTCCGTAAATGCGCTTTACACCGACCTTTCTGATTACTACGACTTAATGTGTGCAGATATTAATTATCAAGCCCAAAGCAATTCTATTCACAGGCTGCACCAAATTTTTGGTAATGGCGCAAATACCCATCTCGATTTAGCGTGTGGCACCGGCCCGCATGTACGCCACTTTATTGATTACGGCTATAAAAGTAGTGGGCTTGATTTAAACCAGCCAATGCTCGATAAAGCAAAAGTTCGTTGCCCAGAAGCGCAATTTTCATTGCAAAACATGAGTGAATTTAAGGTCGCTGAGCACGTGGATTTAATTACCTGCTTTTTGTATTCAATCCACTACTGCGACGGAATTGATAAGCTAAAAGAGTGCCTTGCTAGCGTGCACAATGCATTAAATGTAGGTGGAATATTTTGCTTTAACACGGTTGATAAAAACAAAATTGACAGCGATTCATTTGTAGAGCACACAGCAACAAGCGAAAATAGCTCGTTCACATTTCGCTCTGGTTGGCATTACAGTGGCAGTGGTAGCAAACAGTTATTAAAACTCAGCATAGAAAAAACCACCGTAGACAAAACACTCGTATGGCACGATGAGCACCCAATGGTTGCTTTTAGTTATACAGAGCTTAAAGAAGCCTTAAAGCCGTACTTCGAAATCCACATATTTGAACATGACTACGACAAAATAACCCCATGGGCACAACGCTCAGGCAACGCCATTTTCGTCTGCGTAAAAATTTAAGTTAAACATTCATCAAGAAGAGATAAAAGTTTGGGTAGAGCGCAGCGAAATCCAACGAACCTCCAATACCACGGCCCAATAACTCCGCATTATATATTTGAAAGCGTAGGTCGGATAAGCGAAGCGACATCAGACACAGTAACCTATTTGAGTTTCGGCGCGTAAAATTCTGTATATTAATTTCAGTTTCATCGACTCTAAAATATATGCTACTTTCAAATAGTGGATTAAATAATGATAAAAGGAATTTAAAATGGAACTCTCTGCATCAATTCTTCTACTAATAATTACCATATTGATTTGTCTTGGTTGGTACAACCATACAAAAAATTTAAAAATACAGTTTAAAAAAAATATTAAGGCATTAACTGATTCTTTAGCTTTAGCGCGAGAAGAAGCTAAAAAGCAATCATTGAAAAATAAAGAACTAACTGAGAAATATAGCCCAATCATTCAAGCTGGAGCTTACTCTCAAACTTTATTAGATGAAGCGGAACTAAAAGCAAATGCTATAAAGCAAACTGCTGAAAATTTAGCTAATGAAGTTAAAAATGAATCTATTACTTTAAGTGAGTCATTAAAGGAACAAAGGTTAGAGGGGAGCTTAAGACTTAGAGAAGCGAAGGAAAAAGCAGAACAAATTAGGTTGGATGCTAATCAAGAAGCTGACCGTATTACTTTATTCGCAGAGCAAAGGGCTAAAGAGATTGCGGGTGATGCTTATGAAGCGAAAGAAAAAGCTAATACCTACGAACAAGCAATAAAAGCAATGCGAAATACCATCGAAGGCTATAAGGACGACTATATCATTCCTAATCACTCAGTTTTAGATGATTTAGCTGAGGATTTTGGTCATAAAGAAGCTGGAGCAGAGCTAAAGTCAATACGACAAAATATTAGACAAATGATAAAAGAAGGATTTGCTGGAGATTGTGACTATGTTGAACAACATAGAAAAACATATGCAATCCATTTTGTAGTAGATGCATTTAACGGTAAAGTAGATAGTGCTTTATCTAAAGTAAAACATGATAATTTTGGGAAAATAAACCAAGAAATACTAGATGCGTTCGCATTAGTTAACCACAATGGCGTTCCTTTTAGAAAAGCTAGAATTAATGAAAAATACCTTAATGCACGTTTAATCGAACTAAAGTGGGCTGTAGCTACAAGTGAATTAAAAAAAATCGAACGTGAAGAGCAAGTAGAAATTAAAGCTCAAATTAGGGAAGAAGAAAAGGCTCTAAGAGATATTGAGAAAGCAAAGAGAGAAGCCGAAAAAGAAGAACGCTTACTTCAGAAAGCTTTGAAAAAAGCACGAGAAGAACTTTCTACTGCAAATGATGAGCAGCGGGCCGATTATGAAGCGAAATTACTTGATCTAGAGAAACAATTAAAAGAAGCGGAAGATAAAGGTCAAAGAGCTATGTCGATGGCACAGCAAACCCGAAGAGGGCATGTATACGTAATAAGCAATGTAGGCAGTTTTGGTGAAGAGGTATTCAAAATTGGTATGACCCGAAGACTTGAGCCTATGGATCGTGTCAAAGAACTGGGCGATGCTTCTGTTCCTTTTTCCTTTGATGTTCATGCGATGATATTTAGTGAAGATGCGCCATCTTTAGAAAAAGAACTCCATCGCCGTTTTGATATTTACTCAGTGAATAAGATAAATTCAAGGAAAGAATTTTTCAAAACTACAATATCAGAAGTTAAGAAAGCTGTAGAGGGCAATGGGATTAAAGACGTTTATTGGACTTTAAAAGCTGAAGCTTCTGAGTACCGTGAGAGTTTAGCAATAGAGAAAAACTTACAATGTAATGCGGTTGCTTAACTATTTCTTATTTAGTTTCATGTATTAATACAGAGTAGGTGAATTAGTTTTTCTCATCAATTTCTTTCCCGCAATTATAACAATTGTTAGTGGGAAGCTTATAACTAGAAATAGAGCGCATTACTTGGTTTTTCTTACAGGCAGGGCAAGCGTAATTAATTACAGAGATTATAAGCGCAATAGCAAAAACAAAACTACCGATATAAAACGGGTTTGAGTAAAATTGCATACTTGGCTCTGAAAAGTTAAAACCAATAATACAGATGCTTAAGGCAGTTAAATAAAGTTTAAATTTTAGGCTTTTATTCAAGATTTAAATATCCAATTGGCAAGGTGCTAATAATAAGTGCTTTGGCATTTTTAACAAATTATCTACTCTATTGCTATTTAAGTTTTATATAGCGCAAATGTATAGACATAAAAAAAGCGTTGCCCATGAGCAACGCTTTTCTGTATTTTTTCTGACAGCTATTAAATTATTCTGCTGCAAGATAATCCAACACTACTTGATGGTGATCTTTGGTTTTAAACTTATCAAATAGGTGTTTAATTTTACCGTCTTGGCCTACTAAAAACGTTAGGCGGTGAATACCATCGTACTCTTTACCCATAAATTTTTTGTAGCCCCATACACCAAATGCTTCAGCAATGGCGTGGTCTTCATCGGCTAATAAATCAAAATTAAGCTCTTTTTTAGTTTCAAAGTTTTTAAGGCGCTTAATTGGATCTGGGCTAATACCTACAACGCGGGTGTTAAATTTAGCAAGCTGTGCTTGCTCATCGCGTAGGTTTTCGGCTTGTACAGTACAACCCGGCGTTGACGCTTTAGGGTAAAAGTACACAAGCACTTGTTGCTCTTTTAACAGCTCGCTTAATGTTACTGTTTCGTCGTTTTGGTTTTGTAGGCTAAAAGCGGGTGCAGTATCGCCAGCTTGTAATGGACTAATTGTGTTCATGTTTAGCATCCTTAACGAATTCGTTTAAAAATATAATCTACGTTTAGTGTGTGAGAAAGGCTCTCAAAACTAATTTTAAATTGATCTATATCTACATCAACAGGTATGTTGAATTCAAGTTCACAACGCATTTTAATGTTGTCTTCTTGGGAATAAGTGTCTGACTTAAGTGAGCAAATACTAATATTATTGTCGGCAAAAAAGCGCGTTACTTTGCTCAATGTACCAGGGGTGTCTATGCCTGTGTATTCTAGTGTGTAACCTGCACAAAACTCGCTAGGAGTATGACTTGCTGTACGCTTCATCATGGTTAGCAGGCCAAGTTCCATGGCTTTAGTTGGCAGTACGTGTTCTATGCGGCTTATTGCCGACATGTCGCCGCTAAGTAGCATTATGAAGGTAAATTCGCAGCCTAAAATAGCAATACGGCTGTCAATAATGTTGCAGTGGCAATCGCTAACCAGTTGGGTTAGTTCACTTACTATACCGGGTCTGTCTTCGCCAATCGCTGTTAAAACAATTTGATGATTTGAAAATGCAGTCATGAGTTCAAATACCTTGTTACTTGGATTATATCAACCGAGTTGGCAACACCAAAAATACACACGAGAAGTTGCACGGCGGCGAAGTTTAACACAAAAAGGGCTCTAAACTACAGCACACGCTAATTAAGCGCTTTTAAAGTGCGGTGTTTCTTGTTTTTACTGGCACGGGAAAGTACCATAGCTAAAATTTGCTTATTTGCGCTTAGTTGCTTACTAAGTTGAAGTGCTGAACTTTATTGCATTTAGGCAGCCAAATAATAAATGTAAAGTTAATATTGATTTTACACTGAACCAAATCGGTATTACCCACTCATATATTTGTTAAAACAATTAAAGGGTATGCTAAGGAGAAATATCTGTGCAGTATTGGATCCCAAAAGCACTTGCAGTAAGTGTATTGGTAAGTTTATCAGGGTGTAGTGTATTTATTAATAAGGCACATGACGAGCGTAACTATCGTACGCATGAGCCTGTAAAAGCACCAGCGTCGTTATCTCAACCAGCTCAAGACCCAGTTTATAAAATGGATGTAGGTCAATACGACAATAATCCTGAAGCTACAAATTACCGCCCACCGGCACAAGTATTAACAATTGCGAAAGGCAGTTGGGTAGAAGAGACAGATAAACAGGCGCGTATTTATTTTGATAAAAACGATGGCATTGCTGATTTAGATGAGTTTCTTTGGGATACGATTAAATCTGTCCTAGCTGATAATAATGCAGGAACTACTAAAGAAGATAAGCTACTTGGTATTATTGAAACTGATTGGTACTCAATCATTAAAACCGAAGAAGGTTTTTGGTGGTGGGGCGATGAAGTTAACGATGATTTAGAAAAGTTTAGATTCACTATTGAAGAAAAATCACATCAACGCACTGCGTCTTTACGTGTAGAGCTGATTGATTTTAAAGGTGATAAAACTCTAACAGACTTACTCAAGCAGCAGCTAGAAGTACGTGCGCTTAACCAAGTAGTGAGCGAGTTTGATTACCGTTACCGTCAACTTGAAGTTGATATGCGTAAACGCCAAGGTATTATTTCTCTTGAAATGGGCTTTGATAATAAAGGTAATGCAGCACTTGTAACTGAGCAATCTTACGACGCTGTGTTTGACCGTTTCTCTGGGTTTTTAGAGCGCTTGTCGTTCTCTATTGTTGAAATTAACCCAGATACGGGCTTAATTACTGCAGATTATACTAAACCAGAAACAAGCGTTTGGGATTCAATTTGGGGTGATGACGTAGCTCAACTACCTATTGATGAAGGCCAATACCAAATTTTAGTAAGCAAAACTAAAGAAGGCGGTACTAGCTTAACGTGGATGGATGATAAAGGCGAAACGCTTGAGCCAGGTACTATGAATGGTTTACAACAAGCATTAGAAGCAGCACTCATTCAGCGCGGCATTAAAATTTAAATAATAATAAGTTTTACCACAAAAAGAGCGCTATGCTCTTTTTGTGGTTTTTATAGGTTAAACAATATGTCTCAGCTACCTGAACGTTCACACTATACGTGGCGCACTTGGTTTACTTTTTTGGTTCCTTCGTTAATTGGTGTGTTTTTATTTATGACACCCATTAGTACTTCGCAAGGGATGACCATTCCTATTGCAGTTATGGCAAAAGCGGTTCAAGCAATGATGCTTGGCTCTGCTCAAGCAATTATTACCCTCATTATTTGTATTACAGGGGTTATTTCTGTAATTACTAAAGTGTTTAAACCCGCCGCTATATGTAACTCACCTTTGTTAAAGCATTTATTTGATGTGAGCTGGACATGGCTGGTGGTACGCTTATTTGGTATGGCGTTTGGTTTGATGACGTACTTAAGCCTAGGCAGCGAGATGATTACCTCGGCCAATACTGGCGCGCTGGTATTAAATGACTTATTGCCTGTGTTGTTTTCGGTATTTATTTTAGCGGGCTTATTACTGCCGCTATTAATTAACTTTGGTCTATTAGAGCTTGCTGGTACGTTAATGACCAAAGTAATGCGCCCTGTATTTGGTGTACCAGGTAGAAGCGCGGTTGACTGTACCGCATCGTGGTTAGGTGATGGCAGTGTGGGTATTTTGATGACTGCAAGGCAGTACGATCAAAAGCATTATACACAACGTGAAGCGGCTATTATTGGTACTACGTTTTCAGCGGTTTCAATTACATTTAGTTTAGTGGTGCTTGGGCAAGTTAAACTTGAATACCTATTTGCACCGTTTTACGCAACGGTATGTTTAGCCGGTATTGTTGCCGCTATTATTGTGCCGCGATTACCGCCACTGCGCTTTAAAAAAGATTTACTCATTGATGGCACTGAGCCAGATAGAGACGCTGAAACAATTCCGGGTCATAAAACCTTATTTGGTCATTCGTTAGATGTTGCATTAGCTAAAGCCGATAACTCAACGGGTGTTAAGGGCACTATAAAAGAGGGCGTACATAACGCGCTTGATATGGTGTTTGGTGTGTTACCGGTAGTAATGGCGGTAGGCACATTTGCACTGATCATTGCTGAGCATACGCCTATATTTCAGTATTTAGGTATGCCGTTTGTGCCATTTTTAGAGCTATTGCAAGTACCCGAAGCAGCCGCAGCGTCGCAAACTATCATGGTTGGCTTTGCTGATATGTTTATTCCGTCAATATTAGCAGCAGGGACTATCGAAAGTGATGTAACGCGCTTTATTATTGCCGCAATGAGTGTAACTCAGCTTATTTATATGTCTGAGGTGGGTGCACTTTTACTCGGCAGTAAAATACCGGTAAATATTTTAGAGCTATTTATTATATTTATTTTGCGAACGCTAATTACTTTACCTGTTATTGCGCTAATGGCTCATTGGCTAGTAGGCTAAATTAGCAAAAATATATTTAGCGAATTGGTATTATTGAAAAAGCCCTGATTGATCAGGGCTTTTTTGTGTCTGTTGTATTTTTTATATTGGCGTTGGGCTTTATAAACTCCTGTTTTGCAGAGAGTCTAATCAGCGCAATATTACCAATGATAATGGCAAGAACAACAGCGACAATAATTACAATATGCCAAGTTTGCATCGCAGTATCACCTAAACTTTAGTACGTTTAAGTGTGACCGCTTTGCACTATAACAGCAATTGATTTACTCAAAAATACAATCAATAACGTTAAAAACGTCTCGCTACCGAAAGCGTTAAAAAGTTAAGGCCAGGGTTTGGCTCTTTAAAGCCTGCGTTTGAATAGTGAATAACGCGAAGGGCAACATTGGTGTGGCCAAAATCGGCTACAAGGCCTATGCGGTCTTCAAACTGGTAGTGAGTACTTATGTTTTTACCGGCAAACTGCGTTTCATCAATCAGTGATACACCAATGCCTGCTTCTACATAAAATGGGGTGTTGTTAAAACTAAAAGCAGGAAATTGCAGTACAGGTGACATAGCAAGTACTAGGTTTGATTGTGTTTCATCGCCGTGGCGGTATTCCCACATGTTTACGCTGGTTTCAAAGTAAAAGCGTGCATCACCAATAATGTTTTGCATACCAGGTGCATGATACTGATACGCAAGCTTAACGCCGTTTACGTTACCTTCGCCTTTGAGAAAGTCAACGGCATAACCGTGGTCCGATTGAGCAAAAGCAAGCTTGCCAAAAAGTGAAACTACTAATACAAAAGAGATAATAAGTGTTTTAAGTGACGTTTTCATAGGTGCCAAATGTTCGTTTGATTTAAGTTGATAACTAAATGATAAGGGCGGCCTGTTAACAATTACAATGAGGACAAAATGCCGGTTGTATATGAGCTGTTAATGGAGTTTTCTAACTGCTTGAATTTATTTTATTTATTTGATTGGTGCTAATTTGGCATTAATAAGTTGCTTATTTGTGCCTTTTTTATTGCGTATAGTTCGCGTAAATTACAGCCATCTTAATCACACAGACATATACAATTATGAAACTCTTTAAACTATTCGTTTTAGCCACTGCTTTTTTTAGCAGTTCGTTATTTGCACAAGCTCAGCAATCACCAGATCAGTTACTTGAATCGGTAGCCGACAAGCTTTTTGCAGATATTGGCCAAGTAAACTCAAAAGGTACAGCCAGCAAAGACGCGATGGCTGCCATTGTTGAAAAACGTTTAATGCCACATATTGATGTTAAGTTTGTGTCGTTTAAATTATTAGGTAAACACATTAAAGGTATTGAGCGCGAGCAAGCTGTTCAATTTATAGATGCAGTAGAGCATTACTTAACAGGCACTTACGCCGGTGCACTAATGAAGTACACGGGTCAAAAAGTAGTATTTGAGCGTAATAACGCAAAAAGTGACTCTGAATACGCAACAGTTAATACGCAAATTATTGAGCCAAATGCGCCTACTATCGACTTAAGCTTTAAGCTTCGTTTAGGTAAAAACAATGAGTGGAAAGTATACGATATTGTTGCTGAAGGCATTTCACTATTAAGTGCTAAACAAAAAGAGATTATTCAACGCATTTCTGATGTGGGTTTAGAGCAAGTTATTAGCGAGTTAAAAAGTAAATAGACTATTTGTCTGGCTCTGATTAAGCCCAACTCCAACCTCAAAAACGGCCAATTACTTATGTACTTGGCCGTTTTTATATTTTTGCTAAGGACAATACCAATCCACAGTAATACTTAATCATTTAGAACAACTAAATAACGAAATTTTTGCTTTGCTATCACACGGTTTTCTACCTCAAAATAAATCACTTAATTAAGCGAATTGGTATAATCCTAAAGGATTGTTGTTATTGCGTAATTTTGCGCTAGCAGCAAAACAAAGGTGTGCTAGAATATCGGCACTTTGATTAAGCGTGGTGTCAGCTTAAAACTGATATAACTTACCACCCCCAAGCCACACTGGAGTTGTGTTGTTTTAATGGAAAATGTACTGATTTGGCCAAAGGAATACCCATTACTTATTAAAGGACTGGTAGAACAAAACGGTGCCTTTATTTTAGATGCTTTGGAAGCTTGGCCTGCTTGTCGTTCTACAAATGAAGACGATGGTGTATGCACCACCGTGCTGCCACCTATTTATTATTTGGCATGGCTAACCCCGCTGGAGCCATTTGAAGAATGTTACTTTCAGCATATCTCTGAATATGACGAAGACGCACAAGCGTATATTAGTGCGGTTAAAAGCCATTACTACGATAATGAATACACCCCTGAAAGCCTAGTACTTATGCTGTGCCAGCGCCTTGAAAAATACGCAAGCGTGGCTGCACAAAATACCATAGATACGCCACTGTCTTTAGTTGATTTATTTTTTAGTAAACGCTACTTCACCTTAATTGAGCATGCGTTAAATAATAAAAGTAAACTCTCGGCAAAGGACACATTAGCGCTTTGGAAAGAAGTTGATTTTAGAGAGCGCCTAAGTGCGTTTATTCCAGAGTCTATTGCTGATTTAGATACTCTCTCTGAACTTGCCAGCGAAAAAGTAGCTGCGGGTAAAGACTATTTTACGCTACTTACGCAGGTTTCTCCTGATGTTGACTCTGTTGTACTGCTAGAAAAAGCTTTGCTTACTCATTTACGTAAAAAAACAGCTAAGCAAACAATGGCAATGCGTTTTATTGAGCAAGGCGCTACTGGTGTACTTGCTGATGAAAACAATAAAACAGCTTTTATGTGGGCCGCCGAAAAAGGCTTTGTAAATGTGATCGAAACACTACTTGCAAAGCAAGACAAAAAAGCGACAGATAACTTTGGTAATACTGCACTTCATTATGCTGTGTTTGCTAAAAATGAGTCGTTAATGGTGCTACTTATTAAAGCCGGATACGATTTTAGGGCACGTAATAAAGAAGGTTTAAGCTGTTATCGTTTGGCGGTGAGTATTAAAGCTAATAACTTAGTTAAATGTTTAGAGCGTGATTTTGGTATTAAAGAACTTTCGCCAGAAGGGCAGTTCGATCGCATTAAAAAAGTGCATGTGCTACATGCTATTGTGACTATATTGCTGCCTTTACAGTTGTTTTTCTTTTTTGATGAAACCCTCTCAATTAAAAGTGAGCTGACGCTGGGTTTAACTATGACTGCAGTCATTTGTTTTTTCTTTGCGACCACATTAAAACGCTGTGCGCTATATCCACATATTAAACACCCTTGGGGTTTGTTTGTGCTTAGAGGCTTTTCGTTTATTAGCTTAATTGCTCAAATAGGGTTGGCGAGTATTGTGGTGCTAGCTGCCTTGAGCGATTTAGTTTAGCTAGTTTTAAACAGTTAATAAAAAACACGCTTAAATTACTTTAAGCGCGTTTTTTTGTATATAGCGTTTATGGTTAAGCCTTATTTACCGTGCTCATTTGCTGCTTTTTCTTCAGCTAATTCTTCTTTAAGCTTACGGATTTTTAAACCTTGTTCTTGTCCGCGATGTCTTGCGTAGTAAGTACAACCAATAAACATAGATGATGCAAATACAAGCTCTAACAACACCCAAATTAATTCATCTGGTGCTGCCCACAGCATGGTAAGACCGTGGATAAAATAAAGCATTACAATAAAGTTAGCCCACGCATAGGTGTATGTGTTGTCTTGAATTATGCCTCTTAGCGGCAGCAGTAAAGGAATGATAGGAAAAAACAATGACACCCAACTAGTATTACCGTCTAGAGGGGGTACAAAATACATCCACAAAGGAATCAGAATAAGTAAACCAACATAGCCAAATAGTGCTGCACGTTGAAATTTTACCGTAATCGGCTTTTTAGCTGGACTGTCAGCTGTAGTCATTTAAGTTTTCTCGCAATGTGAGTAAGGCGTTTACCAACGCTTTGGCATATTTTAATTTCGTCTTTGCTTAGTTGTGCACTATTAGCGCTGCCAGCGACGTGTGTTGCACCGTATGGTGTTCCACCGGTTTGTGTTGCAAGTAGTTCGGGCACATCATATGGCACACCCAGAAGCATCATGCCGTGGTGTAATAGTGGCAAAGATAAGTTAAGTAAGGTTGCTTCATTTCCACCATGCATACTACTTGATGACGAAAATACACACGCTGGCTTATCGATTAATTGGCCTTTTAGCCACAAATCGCTGGTGGTTTCCCAAAAGCTTTTTGCTTGAGAGGCCATCATGCCAAATCGGGTTGGTGTACCAAATGCTAAACCATCGCAATTTATTAAATCATCTTTGGTGATCACAATATCATGCGCATTTTTAGCCACAAAGGTGCGAAGTAGTGCACTAGCACCTTGTTGCTCTATCGACTCTGCTATCTCGTGAGCCATTGCTTCAACTGAGCCATGGCTTGAGTGATAAAGCACCACTATGGTTGCACTCATTATAAAACGCTTAGTACGTTTTCTGGTGGACGACCAATCGCTGCTTTATTGTTATTAACTACGATAGGGCGTTCAATCAATTTTGGGTATTTAACCATAGCGTTAATAAGTGCATCCTCATTTGTTTCATCTTTCAAATTAAGCGCTTTGTAGTCATCTTCTTTTGTGCGCATCATTTCACGTACGGATGAAAAACCAAGTTGGATTACAAGCGTTGAAATTTGCTCGTGAGTAAGAGGGTTTTTTAAATACTCTACAACACTTGGCTCTATCGCTTTACTTTGCAGTAGCGCTAGCGTTTCGCGTGATTTAGAACAACGTGGGTTGTGGTAAATAGTAACAGACATAAAATGATTCCAAAGTGTGAATTGCGTCTATTTTAGGGTAAGCGCTTGCAGACTTAAAGTCTTGCAAGCTCTTTTTGTAAAAGTCGATACTGGGTAAGTAGTGCTTTTAAACGCTGTTGCTTTACAAGTTCGGTTGGCTCTACGAAGTTAAGTGCTTTTTGTACTTCGTCTGCGGCTTTTAAATAAGCACCGTATTGAGCCAATACATCGGCGTTCGCTTCATGATATGAGGCTAATTTATCTTGTTTTTTATACGCATCAGCAAGAAGTTGCTTGCCTAGGTTATGATCTGGCTTTTCGAGTAAAAAACTCTTCAAAATATTTTCGGCTAGTTCATATTGCTCAGCTTCAAGTGCTGCGTTGGCATAGTTGAGCGTAATTACCTGATTATTAGGGCGATACTGATTTAAATCGGCTAAAAATTTTACGGCTTCATCTGCCTTTTTTTGCGCGATGAGTAAGTCGGTATGGGTATCTATATAAAATAGGTTTTTAGGATCGTTTTTTAAAAGCTCGTCTAGTATTGGGGCTGCTTCATCAAGCTTTTTTTGATCAAGTAAGCTAATAGCTAAACCGTACTTTAAAGCGGTGTTATCGTAGCTATTTTCGCGTAGTCGTTTTCTAAATAGGTCTTCGGCGTTTTCTGGTTTGTTGTCGTAGCGCGCAAGCACGCGGCTTTTAGCTAAATTAAACTCAAGACTGGCACTCATATGACGCACAGGAAATTGCTCTGCACGCAAACGCACATCTGATACTCGGCTCTCTGGTAATGGGTGAGTAAGTAAAAACGCAGGTGGTTTATATTTATAACGAATTTGCGCGGCAAGTTTAGTTAAAAATTCGCTCGATGCACGGGCATCAAAGCCTGCATTGTTAAGCGTTTGCATGCCTATGCGGTCAGCTTCTTGCTCGGCTGAGCGACTATGCGTTAACTGACTAAAAGCAGATTGTGTTTGGCTGGCAGATATAATCGCAATACCCGCATCTGGTGCAACAACGGTTGCTAATATACCTGCAATCATACCGGCAATAGTCAGCGCGCTGTTATCTTGTTGTTGCTGTATTCTTCGTGCTAAGTGGCGCTGTGTTACGTGAGCAATTTCGTGACCAAGCACTGAGGCAAACTGGCTCTCGTTATCGGCTTGAGCTATTAACCCTGTATGCACGCCTACATGGCCGCCATAAAAGGCGAAGGCATTTATTTCTGAGTTATTTATCCAAAAAAACGAAAACGGAAAGCGCACGTCATTAGCATTAGCAACGAGTTTACGGCCAATAGTTGTGAGGTATTCATCAAGCACTGGGTCATTTATTACTGGTGATGAGCCTCGTATTTGCATCATCATTACTTCGCCAATGGCTTGTTCTTTTTCGAGTGGCAGTGCTTGTAATGCAGATGTTCCTAAGTCAGGAAGCGTAAAGTTGGTTTGCGCTTTTAAAGGTTCGCTTATTAATAAGCTAAACGTAAGCGCAGCACTGCATAAAGTGATAAATGCTGATTTTAGCTGCATTTTATTCCTTGTTAATTTGTTCGCCAATTGCAATTTTGGCTATGTCTATTTCGTCACTGCTTGCACGGCTGTCTTTTTCGCACAATTGGTATAGTTCTTTTATTGTGACTCCATCAAGCTTTACAACGTTCAATTCTCGCTGCAAAAAAGTAATAATTTTATGTACTACTTTGTGTGCATGTAAAATAATGGCTTTATCTGCTTTGTCGCCTCGTTCAAAATAAAAGCCAATAAACTTATGTAACTGACTTATTCTGATCAAGTTTTTCATTGAATGTGGGTCCCACACTCTAAACTCCATAAAGCGATTGTTTTTTATGTATTGATCAACAATAACATCTTTAGCATAAGGCTGTGCCCATAGCTCAAAGCCTCTGTCGGTAAATACTTGGTGCAGCGCAATACGTGGCTTATGTTTGGTATGTATTTCACCTAAGTTATCTTCATAGCCTTCTAATAAATCTAAGTTCCAATTGCGTTTATCTAAAAGTTGTTTAACTGCATTGTCGAACCCATGATCTAAAATTCCTTCTGATTCGCTTATTGATGAGGCAACAAGGTGATAAAAAGGAGGTAGTTCGCCCCAATTAATCTGCTTTTTAAACCAATTAATCTCTTTGAGTGTTGGATTACTTGGTAGTTGCGCTTTATTATGCGTGCCAGGCATTAACTTATCCTTACTGCTAGTTATGTTATAAGGATAAACTATTGCAGGAATTGTTTTAACAAAAAGTTACAACGGTTTGAGTATATAAATACGTAGACCGTAAATATGCGACTTATTATTCATTTACTATACGGATAAAGTAGTTATGGTAGAGCGCGATTTAAAAGAGTTTAAGTGTCCTCAGCAGTTTGTGCAGTTTAAGCTTGCGCTTCGAAGTGCACAGTCATCAAAACAACGCATCACTTTTAGTCTGAACAAAGGTGAAAGTGCGAACGACATTGAACGTTTTTTGCAAAAAAATGCTTATAGTTACAATTTTGATAAACAACGTGGGTTGTTATTAGTGGAGCCATTACATGTTTGAATACGTAAAAACATGGTACGAAAGGAAGTTCTCGGATCCTCATTCGTCTACCTTATTATTTTTATTATTGGTATCAGTTGCCTTACTTTACTTTTTTGGCGCGTTAATTGTTCCTGTGCTTGTTGCACTGGTTATCGCTTATTTACTAGATTGGCCGGTTGTTCATTTAGAGCGTGTTGGCTTAAAACGTTTTACTGCAACAATTATTGTAATGTTGATATTTATTAGCATTATGCTCACTCTTATTTTAGTTATCGGCCCAGTGCTTTGGAAGCAAACCAGTAACTTAGTGCAAGAAACACCGCATATGCTAGAGCAGGGGAAGTCTTATTTAATGGCTTTACCTGAACAATACCCAAGTTTAATTAATATAGAACAAGTACAAGCTATTGTTGCAACCGTAGAAGCTAAAATTATTGAGTTTGGTCAAGCGGTATTATCGTTTTCACTTACGTCTTTAAAAGATGTTGTTGCTTGGCTTATATATTTGGTACTTGTGCCATTACTGGTGTTTTTTATGCTTAAAGATAAGCTGGAGCTGACAGGGAGTATAGCTAAACTGATCCCGCAGCAACGGCGCTTGATTTTACAAGTGTGGAACGAAATGAACCAACAAATTATGAATTACATTCGCGGTAAAGTATTCGAAATTTTAATTGTTGGTGGTGTGTCTTTCATTGCATTTACTGTTTTAGATTTGCGCTATGCAGCTTTACTTGGTGTGCTTGTTGGCTTTTCGGTATTAATTCCATTTATTGGCGCGGCACTCGTCACTATTCCGGTAGCGGCAGTTGCACTGTTTCAGTTTGGATTAGAAACGCAGTTTTGGACCATTTTAATCATTTATGGAATTATTCAAGCGCTTGATGGCAATGTACTTGTACCGCTGTTGTTTTCTGAGGCAGTTGATTTAAATCCGGTATTTATAATTGTCGCGGTATTATTTTTTGGTGGCTTATGGGGATTTTGGGGTGTATTTTTTGCCATCCCGTTGGCCTCATTAGTAAAAGCGCTAATAACAGCTTGGTCGTCAACGCACGAAGAGATCAGCAAAGAGCTCAGTGAATAGTTAAGCAAACAGACTTTTAGTTTAAAAAAGCATAGTAAACGCACCTCTAGTGCTAATTGATTATTACTCATTACCTGTAAATTTATGTACTATTGGTAATAAGATATATTTTTTAGTAATAAGGTGCGTTTTTTAATGTTTGAGTTTTTATTGCACGATGAGCCAGTAAAACAAGTTTACCTTGATGCAAATGCAACGACCCCTGTGTTGCCTTGTATTGCTGATGTTGTTTCTCATACCATGCAAATATGTTTTGGTAATCCTTCAAGCCCGCATATCACAGGTATTCAAGCCAAGCATTTATTAGAACAAACACGTCAAAAGGCACGCACGGTTATTGGCGCAACTAATGGCGATATCCTATTTACCTCTGGTGCAACGGAGGGTATTCAAACTGCGGTGGTTTCTACATTAATTAATGCTAAAAAGCAGTCTATTAAAAACCCTGTATTATTATATGGCGCAACTGAGCATAAAGCGGTGCCAAATACACTTAAACATTGGAATAGCGTACTTGACGTTAATGCTGAGGTGCTTGCTATTCCGGTTGATAGTAACGGTATTTTAGATTTAGATTTTATCGCAGAGCATATTAATAACGCTTTGATGATTTGCACCATGGCCGTTAATAACGAAACCGGTGTATATCAAGATTTACCCGCTATAGAGCAGGTGATCCGTAGCCGTAACAAAAATGTATCGTGGATGGTGGATTGCGTACAGGCACTCGGTAAACAAGCGCTCGCACTGAGTAATACAACTATTGATTACGCTCCTTTTTCGGGGCATAAGCTTTACGCACCTAAAGGTATTGGCTTTTTATATATTCGTAGTGGCAGTGCGTATACACCTTTTATAGCGGGTGGCGGTCAAGAAAGTGGAATGCGTTCAGGCACCGAAAATCTACCCGGTATTGCAGGGTTAAACAAACTATTTAGTATGTTGCTTGATAAATCAGACGATACATTTAAACCAATTAGCACACTAAACTCTTATCGAAGCCAGTTACAAAGCGCGATAAAAGACACCTTTGGCGATATTACATTTAATCATGATTTTGCTTATAGCGTGCCTACCACACTTAACTTTGCGGTAAACGATTTAACGAGCAAAGAAGTGATTGATTTATTTGATGCTGCGGGCATTCGCGTAAGTGGTGGCTCGGCTTGTAGTACGGGCGCATCAACAAGTTTTGTTTTAGATGCAATGGGTGCAAGTAAGTGGCAAAGTGAAAATGCGATTAGGCTATCGTTTGGACCTGCGGCAACACAACACGATATTGATGATGCTTGTGTGCGGATTCGCGCTCTTAAAGCAATACTACAGGCTAACTGTTTAATTGTATCTGATAGCACTACACCACAACAAGAGGTGTGCGCACTTGGCCTTACTCAGTTTAGGCACCAAGGAGCATGTAGTTGGCTTTATGTAAGCGATGATAAGCGCGCAGTTATAATAGACCCGATTGTTGAGCTTATTCCGCGTTTTGAAAAAATAGCCAATACACAAAACTTAACTATATCAGCGGTGCTTAATACTCATCTGCATCAAGAGCGAGAGTCAGCGACTAATTTATTAACCAGCGTTCTTGCATCAAGAGTTGTAAAAGGTGAGGTTGATGCTTTAGGTTGGCCACTAAATGCAGAAAGTATTAGCTTAGCAAATGACGTACTTGAAAAAATAGCGACACCTGGGCACAGCAAAGATAGCGTAAGTTATTTATTAAAAAATAGTAATGGCGAAACGCGTTATTGTTTTTGTGGTGATTTAATTTTGCCTGCAGGGCTTGGCAATACATCGCTTATAGGTGGGGATGCAAGAGCAATGGCACGCTCTATTTTAGCAATAAGCGAGCAACTTAATAGCACCAGCATTATTTGCTCAGGGCACGACTACCAACAATGTTTTGCCATGAACTGGGCTGTACAACAAAACCAAACGCCATTACTCAATGCGTTAGTAAGCGGCAGTATTTCAGTTGATGAATTTACAATACAAAAGCAGCAGTACGACGCTTCAAAGCAAGTAAATAACACGCAATTATGTGGTTATGTAAATGCATTGCCTGAGATTGATACACAGCAATTAAATTTTGATGACGCTAAAGCAATGTTAAACACCAGCGATGCATATTTAATAGATACTCGGGAGCCGTATGAACATGGAGCAAATAATGTTGCTCAGTTATTTAATACACTTGATGAAAAAACATTAAATATACCGCTTAGCAGAATGGCAAATGCGGTATTTGAAGGGCAGTTAAGTAAAAATAACAAATATATTTTATTATGCCGCAGTGGTAACCGCTCAAAGATTGCTGCGAGCAATTTAATGCAGCTAGGATACAAAACTGTTTATAACCTAAGTGGTGGGCTAGCGCTTAGTAATTAAGCAAAAATTGTAATTTATACAAAATCGGCTTTAGAGCCGATTTTTTGTTTTTAAGGTTTATTTGTTTGCAAGGCAAACAATTACAGTAATTAGTGAATAACTATGAAAAGTAATTAGCAGCGCTTATAAAAATTCATTAATATTTCATTTTGATTGATTAAGCTATGCCGTTGCCTTTAAAATTACAGGTAAATTAATTTATAAAATTTTTATGATACCGGTGTCAAAAGCTAAAAATTGCGTTATCATCTGCACATAAAATTATAAAAACAGCACTTTTTTTGCATTTTTAGTTATACTATTTGCGCTTTAATTTAGTGTGAATAAGTAGTATTAAGAGTTTTGCTTTTATAAAAAACATTTTTAAATCAATTGATTGAAAAAAATAGAGGATATTTCCATGTCTAACCGAACGCAACTAGCAAGTTGGCAAGCACTAGAACAAAGTGCAGCTAAGATGAAACAAACACATCTAAAAACGTTATTTGCACAAGATGACACGCGCTTTTCTCAGTTTTCTACTCAAGTACCAGGCGTATTATTCGACTATTCTAAGCAACTTATTGATAACGATGTTTTTGCTAACTTAATGTCGCTTGCTAAAGAATGCGATATTGCATCGTGGCGCGATAAAATGTTTAGCGGTGAAAAAATAAATATCACTGAGGACCGCTCAGTTTTGCATACGGCACTTCGTAATCGTGCTCACACTCCATTAATTGTTGATGGCGAAAACGTGACACAAGCCGTAGACAACGAATTAGCTAAAATTAAAGTGTTTGTAGAAAAAGTTCGTAGCGGTAAATGGTTAGGCTATACCGGCAAAGCGGTAAAAGATGTTGTAAGTATTGGTGTTGGTGGCTCTAACCTTGGTCCACAAATGGCAACTGAGGCATTAAAAGCACTTGCTGATGATACGTTAAATGTTCACTACGTATCTAATGCTGACGGTGTACAAATTTCGTCTATATTAAAAGCCATTGACCCTGAAACAACATTATTTGTTATTTCGTCAAAAACATTTACTACGTCAGAAACCATGACAAACGCAAAGACGGCGGTTGACTGGTTTTTACAAACAACAAAAGATGAAAGTACAATTGCAAAGCATTTTGTTGCAGTAAGTACAAATTTAGAAAAAACGGCAGCCTTTGGTATCAGCGACGAAAACGTATTCACTATGTGGGATTGGGTTGGTGGTCGCTTTTCACTTTGGAGTGCGATAGGCTTACCAATTGCATTATATTTAGGCTACGACGCCTTTGAAGCAATTTTAGAAGGTGCGTTTGAAATAGACGAGCACTTTAAATCAGCGCCGTTTGAGCAAAATATACCATTAATTATGGCATTGCTTAGTGTATGGAATACGAGCTTTTTAGGTTATACAGCGCAAGCTATATTACCGTACGATCAAGCACTTCATATGTTGCCTGCGTATTTACAGCAAGGCGAAATGGAAAGTAACGGTAAACACGTTAACTTTGCAGGCGAAACGGTACCTTATACTACAGTTCCAATTATTTGGGGCATGACGGGTATTAATGGTCAGCATGCCTTTTATCAGTGTTTACACCAAGGTAATGTAATTGTACCTGCAGATTTTATTGCATCAGTTAAGCCACAAGTGAATGTTGATAAGCATCACGATATTTTATTATCGAACTTCTTTGCACAAACAGAAGCGATGATGAGTGGTGTAGATGCAGCGCAAGTTACAGCTGATTTAACCGCTAAGGGTAAATCGCAAGCAGAGATTGATGAGTTATTAAATCATAAAATTCATCAAGGTAATCGTCCTACAACGTCTATGCTATTAGATACAGTAGATGCTAAAACAGTGGGCCGTTTAATTGCACTGTATGAGCATAAGATATTTTGCCAAGGCATTATTTTAGAAATATGCTCGTTTGACCAATGGGGTGTAGAGCTGGGTAAAGGTTTAGCATCTAAAATTGAGAGTGAACTCACTGATGATAGCGTGAAACACGCTCATGATAGTTCTACAAACGGCTTAATGGCGTACTACAAACAAAACCGTACGCAGTAAAAAATTCGCTTACGCAAGTAAGTAAACCGAGTACCTTTGAACGGGTAGCGCTGGAGTGCTTAGGGTCTGTATTTTTGTGAGAGGAGATACAGGGCCCCTAAGGCTCATTTAATAAGCGCAATGATAAACAATAATAATAAATCATCGATACAGAACAATTCAGCAGGCTTTTATTTAAATACAGCTATAAAAGCCATCTAATCTAGCAATAAATAGGCATACCCGCGCATTTACAAAATGTACTGGGTATCACAACGTAGAGAGTAACTATGCTTAATCCTTTTGATATTATAATTTTTGGGGGCGGTGGTGATCTTGCGTTACGCAAATTGCTACCTGCAATGTACAGAGCATATCAAGAAGGTAACTTACCTGAAGGCTCACGTATCCTACCAACAGTGCGCGAAGAATCGAAACGTGCTGAATACATAGAAACAGCGCATAAAGCATTACAAGAATTTTTAAGCAAAGGTGAGTTTAACGCTAAAGATTGGAAAGCGTTTTCTACTTTTTTAGTGCCAGTGGTAAGTAATGTTACAGAAGCAGACGACAACTGGGATGTGCTAAAAGGCATTTTAGATGAGCACGAAAGCACTAAGTCTCGCGTGTTTTACTTATCGCTTCCGCCTGCTGTTTACGGCACATGTTGTGAAATATTATCGACTAAAGGTTTAATTACCCCTACATCACGCGTTGTTGTTGAAAAGCCAATTGGTTATTGCGGTGATTCTGCTGAAGCAATTAATGGAAAAATTGCAGAGTTTTTTAATGAAGAACAAATTTTCCGTATTGACCATTACTTAGGTAAAGAAACAGTACAAAACTTAATGGCGCTGCGTTTTTCAAACTCATTGTTTGAAAATATGTGGGATGCTAAATCTATTGATAATATTCAAATTAGCTTGTCAGAAACGGTTGGTCTTGAAAGCCGCGCTGGTTTTTATGATAAAGCCGGTGCACTTCGTGACATGGTTCAAAACCACTTATTACAACTACTTTGCTTAGTTGCAATGGAGTCGCCTAATAAGCTAAACGCTAACAGCATTCGTAACGAAAAACTAAAAGTATTAGAAGCACTTCGCCCGCTTGTAGATGGTGATGTTGATGAAAATATTGTTCGTGGTCAATACGTACCAGGTGACTTAAACGGTAAAATTGTACCGGGTTACTTAGAAGAGCTAAATGAAGGTTCTAGTAAAACAGAAACGTTTGTAGCTATTCGCGCGCATATTGATAACTGGCGCTGGGCAGGTGTTCCATTTTACCTTCGTACGGGTAAACGTATGGCTAAGCGCTGTGCAGAAATTGTGGTTGAATACAAAAAAGTATCTCACAATATCTACGAAGATAACGTGGGCAATATCGAGCCGAATCGCCTTGTTATTCGTTTGCAGCCAGAGGAAACAATTCAACTAACGCTTATGTCTAAGCGCCTTGATAATCTTCAAATGCAACTTGAGCCAGTAACAATGAATATTGAGCTTTCACAAGCTTACAGCAATGGTTTCCATTCAGATGCGTACAAGCGTTTAATGCTTGATGCTGCTGCAAATAACCCATCGTTATTTATTCACCGTGATGAAGTGCGCCAAGCGTGGAAGTGGATTGATCCAATTATTGATAGATGGCAAGGCAAAGGCAAACCTGCGCTTTACCGTTCTGGTAGTTGGGGACCTGATGATGCTGATGAATTATTAGCAGAAAACAACCACGTATGGTTTAACACAGGCGATAAGGTATAAGCATGGCAACATTAGTTGAAAAGTTTTTTGACGATAAAGACGCGTTAACAGCTGAGCTTTCTGCAACGCTTGAGCAATCATTACGTGATGGCATTAAAAACGATGGCCGTGCTGTATTAATGGTGTCGGGCGGCTCGTCTCCTGCGCCCGCTTATAAGCATTTATCAACGCTTGATTTAGATTGGCAACATGTTGATGTTGCTATGGTTGATGAGCGTTGGGTAGACCCAAGCCATGAAAAAAGTAACGAAGCTTTTATTAAAAGTACTTTATTACAAAATCATGGTAGTGCTGCAAACTTTATTACTATGAAGAACGCTGCAGCAACGGCTCAACAGGGCGCACAAGAGTGTGAAGCGGCTTATAGCGAGTTAAAAAGCCCATATGATGTAACTATTTTAGGTATGGGCCCAGATGGCCATACAGCGTCGTTATTCCCAAATGCAGACGGTTTAGAGCATGGTTTAACAACTGAGCAAACAGTATGTGCAATTAATGCGATACAAAGTGATGTGACGGGTAGTATTACTGAGCGAATGACGCTTACGTTAAATGCCATTGCACAATCTAAAGTGGTTAAGCTTTTAATTAGCGGTGAAGAAAAACTCGCTGTTTATAAGCAAGCAAAAGCGGGCGGCGATGTTAATGACATGCCACTTCGCGCCGTGCTTAATCACCCAAGTATCAATATTGAAGTATATTGGGCGCCTTAATTTAGATGCCAATTTAACTTTTGAAGGCCGCTTATATAAGCGGCCTTTTTTATTTGCTTAAATTTAAGCCTAAACACTGCAAAAAATAGCTTTGAACTGTTAACCAATGTTAATGAATAACTTTGGTTTGTATTAAAATCAACCACAAAGTGTGTTGTTTTTGAACAAAATTTATGAGTTTGAGCTGTATGTTTTTTAGCAACGTTCAGATTTAGTTAAATTTTATTTTTTCATGGTTGTTGTCATAAAAGTTTCCCTTCCTTTTTTAGCTCAAAAGCATTAGCCTAAAGGCATTAACAATGAAACATATAAATTAAAATAAACGGAGCAGTAACATGGCGGAGCAACAAGTACAGCCTTTACACAACGAAAAACATGCCAACACTAAAATTCAAAACGGCATCAATGTAGAATTCATGAAAACTCAACACTTAGTGCCAGTAGTTGCACATGAGTTTGCACGTGTAGCAAACGAGTTTCCAATGTCATTCGTTAAAAATAACGAAACAGGCACTTTTCAAGCAGTTGCTATGTTTGGCTTAGAGCCAGGCGAAAACCTTTTTGTAGAAGATGGTAAATGGACTGCAGCATTTGCACCTATGGCATCTACTCGTTACCCACTGGGTTTAGTTAAACACCCAGATCAAGATCAATACGGTATCGTAATTGACGAAGCAAGTGCGCTTGTTGGTGAAGACGAAGGTAATGCATTATTTGAAAACGGCGAAGAAACAGATTACCTAAAACGTCGTAAAGAAGCGCTAGTATCATTTATTGAGTTTTCTCAAGTAACTGAAGCGTTCACTAAATTCCTTGCTGATAAAGAGCTACTAATTGCGCAAACGCTAACAGTAGACATTAAAGGCGAGAAAAAAGACATCAACGGTATTTACCTTATCGATGAGAAAAAACTAAACGAGTTAAGCGATGCTGATTTCTTAGAGCTTCGTAAACGTGGTTACTTAGCACCAATTTACTCGTTCTTAACGTCTACTCACCAAGTAGCACGTTTAGCGCGTTTAAAAGCTAAACAAGCTTAATTACAAACACGTAAAATTTTAAAAAGCGCCTTAAGGCGCTTTTTTTATGCCATTAAACTCACTTTAGTTGAAATTAAGTCCGTAACCATTCACATTAGTTTATAACTTCCCCATAAAAGAACTCATTATGAAAACACCATTATTAGCGATTTTTGCGAGCAGCTTTGTTGCTTTAAGTAATAGCGCAGTAGCTGCAGAGACTCCTTTTGCCATTGCGATTCATGGTGGGGCAGGGACAATTGAAAAAGCACGATTTACACCCGCTCAAGAAAAAGAGTATCGTGCCAAATTAACGCAAGCAGTAGAGACAGGTTATAAAGTATTACACCAAGGCGGCGAAAGCTTAGATGCGGTAATTGCAGCAATTGCAGTATTAGAGCAATCCCCTTATTTTAATGCAGGGCGTGGAGCGGTATACACCTACGATGGCGGGCATGAGCTTGATGCATCCATAATGGATGGTCGAAACCGTGAAGCAGGCGCAGTTGCGGGTGTAAAGCATATTGAGAGCCCAATTAACTTAGCGCGTTTGGTAATGGATAACTCTGTACACGTAATGCTTAGTGGGCAAGGCGCTGAAGAGTTTGCTAAAGAGCAAGGTGTTGAGCTTGTCGAAAATAACTTATTTGATACCGAGCCTCGTTACAAAGCGCTTTTAAAAGCAAAACAAAAATTAGATAAAGCCAAAGCAACCAGTAAAGAGTACCAAGCCGCGCACAAAGCATTACCTAACTCTTACAAAATGGGCACGGTTGGCGCAGTGGCGCTTGATAAAAATGGTAATTTAGCGGCAGGTACATCAACAGGTGGTATGACCGCAAAACGTTATGGTCGTGTGGGGGATGCGCCGGTAATTGGGGCCGGAACATTTGCTGAAAATGAATCGTGCGCGGTATCGGCAACAGGGCATGGTGAATACTTTATTCGCTATAATGTAGCGAGCGATATATGTGCGCGAGTTAAGTACCAAGGTAAAACCATTGCTGAGGCAGGGGATGAAGTTATAAACGGTGTGCTTAAGCCTATTGGCGGCACTGGCGGCGTAATTATTATTGATACAAAGGGTAATATTAGCTTACCGTTTAATACCTCTGGCATGTATCGGGCAAGTAAATCGAATACGCAAGCGACCTACGTGGGCATTTTTAGTGACGAATAAGTCAACGTCATTTAATTTATTCAATGTAGTTAGCCCTGAAAATAATTGTTTAAAATAAATTTATTATTCACAGTTTAGTTCAATAGCAGCGTTTATATAACAAACAACCCCGCGTTATGCATTTTGTAGGATTAACCCCAGCCGTTTAATTTGATACAATTACGGCTCTTTAACTAATTTTATAAGGTATGCGGGTGGTAAACCTAGGTCAGTTGTTTGGCGAGCTAAAAACGTGCTTAAAAAAAGATCAATTCATTTTCAAAAAACGCTTACATGGCGTAAAAAAAATAACGGATGAAAACAAGCATGCCAACGCGCTTGAAAAAATAGCGGCTGATATAACCCGTAGCCAAGAATTACGCGATAAACGCTTAGCTGGCCTCCCTAAAGTGACTTACCCTGAGCAATTGCCGGTAAGTCAAAAAAAGGAATTAATTAAAGACGCCATTGCAAATAACCAAGTGGTTATTATTGCCGGTGAGACGGGCTCAGGTAAAACAACGCAAATACCTAAAATGTGTTTAGAGCTTGGTCGCGGTGTTGATGGTTTAATTGGTCATACGCAACCACGTCGATTAGCAGCGCGTACTGTGGCTAATCGTATTGCTGAAGAAATGAAGTGTGAACTTGGCCAGCAAGTTGGCTTTAAAATTCGTTTTAGCGATCAGGTATCTAATAATACGTATATTAAATTAATGACTGACGGTATTTTGCTGGCTGAAATTCAGCAAGACCGTTTTTTAAATCAATACGACACGATTATTATTGATGAAGCGCATGAGCGTAGTTTAAATATTGATTTTATTTTAGGTTACTTAAAAAACCTGCTTCCAAAACGCCCTGATTTAAAAATAATAATTACCTCAGCGACTATCGATCCTGAGCGTTTTTCAAAGCACTTTGATGATGCGCCCATTATAGAAGTATCGGGTCGTACTTTCCCTGTTGATGTGCGCTACAACCCTATTACTGATATTAATAAAGATGATATGGAAGCGGAAGGCGATCAGCTACAAGGTATTTTTGATGCCGTTGATGAGCTGTGTGCTGAAGGCCCTGGCGATATTCTCATATTTTTAAATGGTGAGCGTGAAATACGCGATACCGCAGATGCACTTAGCAAGCGTAATTTAAAACACACCGATGTATTGCCACTTTACTCGCGTTTATCTAACGCAGAGCAAAACCGTATATTTGCGCCGCATTCTCGTCGTCATATTATTTTATCGACTAACGTAGCCGAAACGTCACTCACCGTGCCGGGTATTCGTTATGTAATAGACCCAGGTACTGCGCGTATAAGTCGCTACAGCTATCGTACAAAAGTACAGCGCTTACCAATAGAGCCTATATCGCAAGCAAGTGCTAATCAGCGTATGGGTCGTTGTGGACGTGTTGAAGCGGGTATTTGTATTAGGTTGTACTCTGAGGATGATTTTTTATCGCGCCCAGAGTTTACCGACCCTGAAATACTACGTACTAATCTTGCATCTGTTATTTTACAAATGTTGGCGCTAGGGCTTGGTGATATGGCGCAATTTCCGTTTGTACAAGCGCCAGATAGCCGCAATATTAATGATGGCCTAACATTGCTTGAAGAGCTACAAGCGGTAAAACCAGCTAAACGCGATAGTAAAACCAGCCTAACGCAATCGGGCAGGGAGCTTAGTCGACTACCCGTTGACCCACGTTTAGCAAAAATGGTGCTAACAGCCCATAAACTTGGCGCATTGCGTGAAGTGATTATCATTGTAGCGGCGTTGTCTATTCAAGACCCACGTGAACGCCCACAAGAAAAACGTGCTGCTGCCAATGAAAAGCACGGTCGTTTTGATGATCCAGATTCTGATTTTATCGCTTTTTTAAACTTATGGAATTACTTAGAAGAGCAGCAAAGCGAGCTTACTAATAGCCAATTTAGAAAGCTGTGTCAAAAAGACTTCTTAGCCTATATGCGCCTGCGTGAATGGCAAGATATTGTTTATCAAATAAGTACTGTGTGTAACGAAATGGGCATGAAAGCAACCAGCCAAGCGGCTGATGGCGAACTTGTTCACAAAGCGTTGTTAAGCGGGATGCTAAGCCATATTGGTTTTAAAGATGAAAAACAAATATACAAAGGCGCACGTAATAGTCAGTTTCATATTTTTCCGGGTTCAGGTTTATTTAAAAAGAGCCCCAAATGGATCATGTCAGCGGAGTTGGTAGAGACAAGTAAGTTATATGCCCGCACAAATGCAAAAATAGACATTAACTGGGTAGAACCATTAGCACAGCACTTAGTTAAACGTAGTTACACAGAACCTCATTGGGAGAAAAAGCCAGGTGCGGTAATCGCGTTTGAACAGCAAACTTTATACGGCTTACTTGTTGTAAATAAACGCCGCTGTGTTTATAGCAACATAGACCCTAAAGTGAGTCGAGAGCTTTTTGTGCGCACTGCATTAGTTGAGCAAGAACTGGGCTTAAACGAGGGCTTTTTAGCGTTTAACCGTGAGCTAATAGAAGATATTCAAGTTCTGGAAAATAAGTCACGTCGTCGTGATATTTTAGTTGATGAGCAAACGTTATTTGAGTTTTACGATAAAAAAATACCCAAAGAAATTAATAACCGCGCTGCATTTTTAAAATGGTATAAAACACAAAAACAACAAAATATGCATTACCTACACATGACTCGTGAAGATCTAATGCAGCATGGTGCAAGTAATATCACTGAGTTTGACTACCCTGACACATGGCAGCAAGACAATATTATATTGCCGCTTGCTTATCATTTCGATCCAGGCCAAGCAGTTGATGGCGTTGCGGTACAAATACCAGTAGCGCTGTTGAATCAAGTGCAAGAAAGTGGTTTTGACTGGCACATACCTGCATTTAGGCATGAGCTAATAAGTGGGCTTATAAAGTCATTGCCTAAATCGCTTCGTCGTAATTTTGTGCCAGCACCAAACTATGCTGATGCAGTGCTGGCAGCTATTGAGCCAATGCAAGGTAGCTTAATTGATGCTTTAGCCACGCGTTTATTAAGAATGACAGGTGTGAGGGTTGATCCCGAGGCATGGGATTTAAGTGCATTAGCACCGCATTTACGATTACAGTTTGAAGTACGTGATGAGAGCGATAAGTTACTTGCACGAGGACTTGATTTAGCCAAGCTCAAAGCAGAGCTGCAAGGTGAAGTAACCGAAACACTGTCTAAAGTAGCCGATAAAGGCATTGAAAAGTCAGACCTAACACAATGGGACTTTGGTGAGTTACCCGCTTCATACGTTAAAAAACAAGGTCAATATGAGATAAAAGCATATCCTGCGCTGGTGGATAAAAAATCAGCCGCTGCAGTGGAGCTTTTTGATAGCGAAGCAAAAGCGCAGCAAGCACATCAACAAGGTTTGCGCCGTTTAGTACTATTAAATGTGCCATCGCCAATTAAGTACTTACAACAAAACTTACCGAATAAGGCAAAGCTGGGTTTGTACTTTAACCCATTTGGTAAAATAGCTGATTTAATTGATGACTGTATTGCCGCAGGTGTTGATAGCTTATTAGTAAAACACGGTGATATACGCGACGAAAAAGCATTTGAAACAGTAAAAGAGCAAATACGCGGTGAGCTGGGCGATGCCGTTGTATCGATTGCAACGCAAGTTGAGCAAGTATTAAGTATTGCTCATGCCCTGCATAAAAAAATGAAAGGGCGCGTTGATTTAACCATGATAACTGCGCACGGCGATATTAAGTCACAGCTTGAGTCACTTATATTTAAAGGTTTTGTGAGCGCGCATGGCGCAGATAAAATAGCGGATTTAATTCGTTATTTAAAAGCGATTCAAAAACGTTTAGAAAAGCTGCCTGTGGATCCAAATCGTGATAGGTTATGCGTACTAGAGCTAGATAAAGTTGCGCAAGAGTATAAAAAAGTAGTTAATAAAACGCCTAAAGGGTTACCTATACCACAAGAGGTAACCGCTATTTTCTGGATGCAACAGGAGCTTAGAGTGTCGCTATTTGCTCAAACACTAGGAACGCCTTACCCAATTTCAGCCAAGCGGGTACTTAATGCGATAAAAGAGATAGAATAAAACTTGCATTTTCTATTAAGCTTAGTACCTTAATAGAAGGATTTATTTTTGTTTTGAAAAGGAAGCGACATAGTTATGTCCTCATCGATTGAACATAAAACAAAGCGACTTTTAGTGGTAGATGACGAGTATTTTAATTTTGAAATGCTCAAAGCCGCACTAGCGTCGAAATTTGATGTTAGTTACGCAGATTCAGGGCAAAGCTGCCTTGCGTCAGCAATTGCGAGTCCGCCAGATATAATTTTGCTTGATGTTTGTATGCCTGGTCTTGATGGTTATGATACATGCCGAATGCTAAAGCACACACCTGAAACAAAAAATATTCCTGTTGTTATGGTATCGGGCCTAGAGTCCCCATCTGAAAAACAAGCAGGGTTTGATGCTGGTTGTAACGCGTATGTTGTAAAGCCATTTTCAGTGGGTGCTTTGTTGGAAGAAATTAACACGGTTGTTTAGAGGTAACATATGTTTACTGATGATAAGCGAAATTTTAGACGCATGCAGATTAACACTCCTGCAAATTTAACAACGATAGAACCAATAGCTGGTTTAAGTTTTGCCGCAGAGTGCGTGGATTTAAGTGCAACAGGTTTATCAATTCATTTAGATGAATTGCTTGAACCTAATACCTTACTGACGGTGAACATTGATTCGACTCATCCAAGTATTGCGCCTTTAAATGCAACTGCAAAAGTAATACGTGCCAGCAAAGAAGATGATGGCACGGTAACAGCAGGTCTTGAAATCATTCAGTTTAACTAAATCGATTCAGTTAAACTCAATAGTAGATATTAAAAAACCTTACAGATTAAGCCTTTTAAGTAAAAGCCTTCAGGGTAGCTGCCAGCAATTGGATGATCGGCTGCCTGGTTTAATCGCTCCATTATCAGTAGGTCTTTACCTGCATCAAGTGCTGCATCGGCTACTACTTTTTGAAACAGGTTTTGTTCCATTAAACCAGAGCATGAGAATGTTAATAGTGTTCCGCCTGGTTTTAGTATTTGCATGGCAATCATGTTGATATCTTTATAGCCACGACACGCGCCCGTTAGCTGCGCTTTATTATCAGCAAATTTTGGTGGGTCCATTACGATGGTATCAAACTGTCTACCTTCGTCGCGGTATTGGCGTAATAATTTAAATACATCCTGCTTAACAAAGCTCACTTTGTTTAAATCTAAGTTATTATGCTCAACATTACGTTTTGCTGTATCTAAAGCGGGTTGCGATACATCTACGTTAGTTACATGCTCACATCCACCACGCAGGGCATACAACGAGAATGTACCTGTGTAACTAAAGCAGTTAAGGACAGTTTTACCTTTTGAGAAGCGCTCAAGTGCAGCACGGCTGTCACGCTGATCTAAGTAAAATCCTGTTTTGTGACCTTCAATTATATCAACTTCGATTTTTAAGCCGTTTTCTTCAATAAGCACAGGCTCTTTTGGTTCATTCCCCCAAAGTGCGCCTTTAATTGGTTCTAAGCCTTCTTTAGTACGTACATCTACGTCAGAACGCTCATATATGCTAGAGCCGGGGAAAATAGACATCAATGCGCCTACAATCTCGCCTTTATGGCGCTCGGCACCGGCGCTTAATAGCTGGCACACTAATACGTTGTCAAACTTATCTATTGTAACGCCTGGTAAGTAATCAGACTCAGCAGCACATAAGCGAAACCCTGTTAATCCGCCTTCTTCAATAACTTGGCTACGGGCTTCTAATGAGCGACGTAAACGGCGTTCAAAAAAGTGTTGATCGATGACTTCTTTTTCGTCAAAGCTCCAAACACGTGCACGAATTTGTGAGTGAGGGCTATACGCAGCAGTTGCTAAAAACTTACCTTCGCTGTCGTGAATCGTTACTGTGTCGCCTAATCCAGGTTTACCTTTAATTTTTTTGATGGCTTTTGAAAATAACCAAGGGTGTTTTCTTTTTAATGATTTATCGCGACCAGCTTGTAGGTAAACGGCAGATGACATAAGGCTTCTCAGTAGTAATAAATAAGCGCTGTATTTTAGTCAAGCAAGGAGCAACATACAATGAATGTTTTGCAAGGGGGGCATAAAGCACGGTAAAGTACGGATAATTCATTGATTAATTAGCTTTTTGGAACCTAACTTTGTCTGACGTCGCTTTAAGCCCTGATTTAGAAATACTTAACTCACAATGTAGAGGGTTTATCGCCTCTTTAGTGCATGCTGATGTTGCTCATGACATTACTCATATAGAGCGAGTGGTGCGTGTTGCAATACAGTTATGTAATGCGGAGCAGGCAAACATGTCAGTAGTATTACCTGCAGCGTGGATGCACGACTGTGTGGCGGTGGCTAAAAACCACCCTGATCGTGCAAAAGCCTCTACTATGGCAGCTGATAAGGCATTGGAGTTTTTAAAATCGATTAATTATGACGAGTCACTTTTTGATGAGATTCATCATGCAATTGCAGCGCATAGCTTCAGCGCAAATATAAAAATTAAAACAGTTGAAGCGCAAATAGTACAAGATGCCGACAGAATGGATGCGTTGGGCGCTATTGGCGTTAGCCGATGCATGAAAGTTGGTGGCTCAATTTCTCGGTTATTATATAACCCAAATGACCCTTTTTGTGTTGAACGCGAGGCTGATGATAAAACATACACGCTTGATCATTTTTTCATAAAGTTATTACATATTGCCGATAGTATGAATACCCCATCAGCTAAAGCAGAGGCGAATAGACGAACAAGGTATATGCATGAGTTTTTAGAGCAATTAAAGTCAGAAATTGGTGAGTAATGTGAATAATACAAGCATACCGAAATTATCTGGCATTGATCATTGCCATTTAAATGTTGATAACTTAGCTAATGCCGTTAAGTGGTATGAACGGGTTTTAGGTTTTAGCGTAGTGCTAGAGCTTGCCTTTTGGAATGAGCATGGGCGAGGCCCTTTAACGCTTGAGGATGCTTGTTCAACCTCTCGTTTAGCATTGTTTGAAGGAGAGGGGCGCAGTAAAGGGATTGCATTTTTGGCCTCAGGGGATCAATTTATTCAATGGCGTATTCATCTTGAGAGTTTAAATATAAAAGTAGTTTTAGCAGATCATGGTGTAACGTTTTCTATGTACTTTAAAGATGAAAGTGGCAATAGCCATGAAATTACGTCACATGACTATCGTTATATAAAATCTTGTTACCCAAATGTTGAGCTTGGCTCTCACAGTGCTAAAAAGAATTAGCTTTCTTGATTTGCATTTTTTATAGCAATAATATCGTCTAAGTTTTTTACTAATAGCTCGATTAGAGCGGGATCGAAATGAGTTCCTGCTTGCTCTTGCATATGCAAAACTGTTTTCTCTATGCTCCAAGCCTCTTTGTAAGGGCGTTTTGAGGTAAGTGCATCAAATACGTCAGCTATAGCAACAATTCTACCTTCAACTGATATTTCTTCGCCTTTGATCCCGTTAGGATAGCCTGAGCCATCCCATTTTTCGTGGTGTTCAATTGCAAGTGTATGCGCAAGTTGTAGTAAAGGAGATGATGAGTTTGCTAAAATTTGCGCGCCAATGGTGGCGTGTTCTTTCATATGATCAAACTCTTCAGAGGTTAACTTTCCAGGTTTGAGTAGGATAGCGTCAGGGATACCTATTTTTCCTACATCGTGCATTGGGGCGGCTTGACGTAAAAGTTCTGCTCGTTGTTCATCCATACCTAGTGCTAACGCTAATACTTTACTGTATTGGCTCATGCGCACTATATGTTCACCCGTGTCGGTGTCTTTATATTCCGCTGCACGGCCTAGACGTTCTACTAAATCTACATGAGCTTGCTTTAATTGCTCTGCTTGTACTAGCGACAAGTGAGTATTAACCCTTGCTCTTACAATGGCAGGGCTTATTGGTTTAGTAATATAATCTACTGCGCCTAACTCAAAACCTTTGTATTCATCGCTTTCATCGCCAAGCGCAGTTACAAAAATAATTGGGATGTGTGATGTTTTAGGATTTCTCTTAACTATTTGGCACACTTCGAAGCCATTCATATCTGGCATCATTATGTCGAGCAAAATTAGCTTAGGTAGCTCTTTTTCAAGTAGTGCTAGTGCGGCATCACCCGATTTAGCAAACGACATACGATATTGATTACCTAACACTTCGCGCATTACTTTTAGATTTGCAGGCTCATCGTCAACAATTAATACCCGTGGCCTATCTGTCGTAAAATCCATTAATTAATACTCATTGTTTGTTAGTTTTTCAATTAAGGTTTCTAGTATTACGTGTGCTTTATCAAAATCAAATTCATCAAAGGCTTCGGCTATATCATCAACTTCATTTTGAAAGGTAGAAGGTGCGCCGCGTTGCAACTTTGCGAGTAGTTCATCATTTAATTCTGCGTTTTGCGCATCTTGATGAAGTGTTTCACACAATTGCTTAATCTCATCTATTGATAGAGTGTCTGAGCTATTATCTTTAGGCTTGCTATTTGGCTCATCGCAAGTATTTGATGACAGCAGTTGCGTTATAATAAGTAGTTCGTTTTTGATATCGTCTAAAAGACTAATAACTTTAGCATCACTTTGCTTGTGCTCTAAATCGGTTAATAACTTCATTAACGTTGTTAGCCCTAAGTTACCAGCAACACCTTTGAGTGTGTGAATGAGGCTATCGACATCTTTTATGTTTGATAATTTATCATTAAATAATCTCTCAAACCGCTTATCACTATCACTAACAAACTTAGTAATCTCTGTAAGTTGCTTACACTTAGAACCCCAAAGTGCTAATCCTTTTTCAAAATCTATATGCTGCGCTTTAGGATCGCTTTGCGATATAACCATTTCTTTTGCAATACCAAGCCCCAGCACTTGCGCTATTTCTTGGTTAAGCTGATTTATATCGACGGGTTTATTGGCAAAGCCATTCATGCCTGCTTTTTTAGCCGTAAGCTTATCTTGCTGTAATACGCTTGCTGTGAGCGCGATAATTGGCGTGTACTTAAGCTGCCTTTGGTTTTCTATTGCTCTTATTTTTTGTGCTGCTTGTATGCCATCACACAAGGGCATATGTATATCCATTAAGATGACATCAAAGTCTTGTTCTTCAAATACTTTAATCGCTTCAAGTCCGTTTGACGCTTTGGTAACTGAATGCTGATCGCGTGACAGAAGCAAAGACAGTAGTTCTGTATTTTGCTCTATATCATCAACTACTAGTACTCTAAGTGCAGGCAGTTGGGTGTGTAGACCATCAAAATAATCAATTTTAGATTCGTCACCTAAAGTAAGCGGCAATGAAAAGTAAAAACAGGTGCCTTTACCTAGCTCACTTACTAAGTTTATTGTTCCGCCCATAAGCTCTACAAGTTGTTTACTTATGGTTGTACCAAGGCCTGTACCACCAAAGCGGCGAGTAGTAGTGCCATCGGCTTGTTCAAAAGGTTGAAATACAGCTTGAATACGATCTTTTGCAATACCAATTCCGGTATCTTGCACTTCAAAAAACAGATGCTGATTTTGTGTCATGCCAACGGTGACCGTAACAGAGCCTTTTTCGGTGAACTTAATCGCGTTACCAATTAGATTAGTGAGTACTTGTCTGAGTCGATCTGGGTCGCCGTAGTACGTAGAACTTACTGATTCTTTAATATGGAGTTTAAGTTCTAAATCTTTCTTTTTAGCTTCTAGCCAAAAAGTAGAAATAATACTGTCTATCACTGGTTTTAAGCTAAAGTGGACTGGCTCAATGGTGAGCTTACCGCGTTCTAGTTTTGCAGAATCAAGAATTTCATTTAACAATCTTAGCAATGAACGCGCTGCATTATTTACGGTAACCAAGTGCTTTTGTTGTTCTTGATCAAGTGGGGTGTCCATTAATAGATCGCTAAAACCTATTATAGAATTCATTGGGGTGCGTATTTCATGGCTCATATTAGCCATAAAAGATTGCTTTGCATGAGCAGCTTCTTCAGCTTTAAATTTAGCTTGCTCTAGTTTTTCTTCATATTCTTTGCGTTCAGTAATATCGACTAAAACACCATCAATCCACTTTGGGTTGCCTTGAGCATCAAAGTCGATACTCCCTTTATCTAACAACCACAAAATTTTGCCATTTCTATGTCTAATTCGGTATTCAATAGAATATTGAGACTTTGCATCAACAGCTTTAGTGACTTCATCAACTATTTGTTTTTGGTCTGATTTCAAGACCAAGTCATTAAACTCGATACAATGCTCTGTAAACTCATTTGGGTTATACCCTGTAAGCTCAATTATATTTGGACTAATAAATAACATAGTCCAGTTGTCATCAAACTTGCATCTAAACGCTACTCCGGGCATGTTATCGATAAGAGAGCGGTATTTTTGTTCTTTCTCTTCTAAACTTTGCTGCAAAGCGCGTTGTTCGGTCAAGTCGGTGATAAAGCCAACATATAAAGGGTTATGGCCCGGCTGATTTACTTCGCCTATACCTAAGCGAATAGGAAAAACATGTCCGTTCATGTGTTTTGCATATACATCACGGTTTATGCCTATTATTTTACCTAGATCAACATTGTGAGCATTTAAGAGGTATTCGTCGTGGTGCTTGGCAATGTTATCGTCCATTAGCATTTTTACGTTTTTGCCTTGAACTTGGTTTTCTTGCCAGCCAAAAATTTTACTAGCGGCTTCATTAAAACTTAAAATAATACCAGCATGGTCAATGGTAACAATGCCATCTATAGCGGTACCTAAAATAGCATTTAGACGGGATTCTTTTGCCGACTTCTCCTCAAGTAGCATGCGATAGCGAACCATACCATTTATTACACCAACCACGCTTGTAATCGCGATAGTTGCTGTGGCGACTGCAATGGCGATAAAAGTTAGTCCTGCGGTTGCATTAGCATCATCATAGATTAGTGGCGATGTAGCTACAAAACGTGTAGCGGCCATACCCATGTAGTGCATACCAGCAACAGCACACCCTAAAATAACAGCGCTAATTGAGTTATTTTGAAGAGGTGATAAAGAGGGTAAAAAACGCTCAAGATTAAAGCGACTGTAAAGGGCTATAAAGGAGAGGGCTACAGCAACAATGATTGATAACGCAAAAATCAATGGATCATATCTAAGTAAAGGAGCAAGGTCCATTGCAGCCATGCCGCTATAATGCATAGTGCCAATGCCGGCTCCTAGTAACACAGAGCAAATCGACAATACTTTTAGATTCCCTTTACTATTTACTAGCATTGATACAGCGTACTGACATGCTATAAATGCTGGTATAAAAGAAAGGAGAGTGATTGTTGGATCATAATCAATATTAGTACACAGTGAAAAGGCAAGCATACCAATAAAGTGCATACTCCAAATACCAGCCGAAAAAACAGTAGCAGCGGTCACATTTGCTAAACGTTGGTAGCTAGGAAATTGAGTTTCTTTTGCGAGCTCTATAAGCCGAATGGTGAAAAAGGCTGCAAAAATAGCAATTAGCAATGACATTGAAACTAATAGAGGATCGTAAACGCCATTAATGATTAAGCTAGGATCTTGGTCTGTGATAAAAAAAGCTGATAACATAATGGCTCAAAATATAATCTTTATTTATCAAGTTTAATCTAATTAATTAATAAATAAACTGTTAATTCAATGAAGTGATTAAAATAACGAATTTATTACTTTTAGTTTTCTTTTATTTATCAGGCATTAGTTTTTTAGTTGGTGTTTTTTATTCTAATGTATTGCCTGTCACAGGACTAAGTTAGATTTATATGGTCATATTTAAGTTTCTATCGAGTAACCTTAATAAAACTAATGAATTGGCTTAACTAAGCGAAAATTACACTTTATTTGGTTTTATTAATTGCTGGTGAATTTTCTCGTAGCAATATCATTAATGAGTATGAAAGTGTTTGAATATCAGTTAAAGAAAAGTATAAAACGTAAAACGGTTGCCATTAAAGTACATAACAAGAAGGTGACTGTATATGCCCCTCAATTTGTTAGTAATAAACACATCCAAGAATGGCTTTTTGATAAGCAGGTGTGGGTAAATGCTCAATTAACTAAACAGCACAATATTGCTGATAGCAGACAGAACCCGCTCAAAGACAAACAAATTTTAATCTTTGATAGCATTATAAACATAGAATTTAAGCAAGGTACTAAGTCCGAAGTACTAAACTGTAACGACAGCTTGCTTATTACACACTCTTCGCGCGTTAAAAATACTTCGCAAAAATATCAGCATCTTCTTGAAGAATATTTAAAAGAGCAACTAACTGCATATATAGAAATGCGTTTAGCGTACTTCTGCGCACAAATGGGTGAAGAATTACCTACGAGTCTAAAAGTAGCTATTTATAAGCGAAAGTGGGGAAGTTGTAATAGTAAGCGAGAGCTAACATTTAATTTGCATTTAATCGGAGCCCCTTATCATGCTATTGATTATGTGATTGTTCACGAGTTAGCGCATTTACGTCACTTAAACCACAGTAAAGCTTTTTGGCAACACGTTGAGCATTTTTTTCCTAATTATAAAGCATCATCAACATGGCTAAAGAAAAACAGTATGAGTTTACAACGGGTGTTTTGAAGTTAACCTGAATATAGGAATATAGGAATATAGGAATATAG
>NZ_JACJFB010000070.1:0-320 GCF_014164325.1 Pseudoalteromonas sp. SG43-4
AAACGAGTCTAAAAATTCAGTTGTCCTAGTGACACATTTATGTGTCCCCATCGTCTAGAGGCCTAGGACACCGCCCTTTCACGGCGGTAACAGGGGTTCGAATCCCCTTGGGGACGCCACTTACTATTTTAAGTATTGTGTAAAGCAGTGTGACACCGCACTCTCTATGCACGACGTTATCAAGAGTACTAATCTCTTGGGGACGCCACTTACTTATTTTTAATAGGGAAGTGAAGTGTTATTAAGAAAGCTCGCCTGAAACGAGTCTAAAAATTCAGTTGTCCTAGTGACACATTTATGTGTCCCCATCGTCTAGAGGC
>NZ_JACJFB010000071.1:0-308 GCF_014164325.1 Pseudoalteromonas sp. SG43-4
TGAGCCATTACCTCACCAACTAGCTAATCCCACTTGGGCCAATCTAAAGGCGAGAGCCGAAGCCCCCTTTGGTCCGTAGACATTATGCGGTATTAGCAGTCGTTTCCAACTGTTGTCCCCCACCTCAAGGCATGTTCCCAAGCATTACTCACCCGTCCGCCGCTCGTCAGCAAAGTAGCAAGCTACTTTCTGTTACCGCTCGACTTGCATGTGTTAGGCCTGCCGCCAGCGTTCAATCTGAGCCATGATCAAACTCTTCAATTAAAAAGTTTTATGTCTTTCGACAGCTCAATGAATTCTGAATTTTT
>NZ_JACJFB010000072.1:0-306 GCF_014164325.1 Pseudoalteromonas sp. SG43-4
CACATAGCAAATGCTACACTATCATCGGCGCTGTTTCGTTTCACTACTGAGTTCGGCATGGAGTCAGGTGGGTCCAAAACGCTATTGTCACCAAGCAAATTTGGGCGTTAATACGTATTTCTGCGTACTAACTGAATTTGGAAAATATCTGATAATATTTTTTAAGTTTTTCTAAGTAATTTCTACTTTAGTTATATTAACTTCTGTCAAACTGTCGCATAAAACGCGTTTGGCGTTGTATGGTTAAGCCTCACGGGTAATTAGTACAAGTTAGCTTAATGGCTCACACCACTTCCACATCTTGCC
>NZ_JACJFB010000073.1:0-294 GCF_014164325.1 Pseudoalteromonas sp. SG43-4
GTCTAAAAATTCAGTTGTCCTAGTGACACATTTATGTGTCCCCATCGTCTAGAGGCCTAGGACACCGCCCTTTCACGGCGGTAACAGGGGTTCGAATCCCCTTGGGGACGCCACTTACTTATTTTTAATAGGGAAGTGAAGTGTTATTAAGAAAGCTCGCCTGAAACGAGTCTAAAAATTCAGTTGTCCTAGTGACACATTTATGTGTCCCCATCGTCTAGAGGCCTAGGACACCGCCCTTTCACGGCGGTAACAGGGGTTCGAATCCCCTTGGGGACGCCACTTACTTATTTT
>NZ_JACJFB010000074.1:0-272 GCF_014164325.1 Pseudoalteromonas sp. SG43-4
GTGGCTGTGGCGGTTAATTCACCATCGCTTAAGCCTGATAAGTTTGCACCGGTAATTGTGTAAGTATTGTTGGTAACTGTGGCTTCAAAACTGCGCTCATTACCGGCTTCATCTGTTACTACCACTGTTACCGTTTGGTTGTCTTCGACACCCGTTGTGGTACCTGTAATTTCAACGTTTACGTTTTCATCATTGCCGTTAATTACGTCATCGTTTGTATCGTTGATATCAACTGTTATTGCAACTGTAGTGTCTTTGGTAAAGCTGGTTTC
>NZ_JACJFB010000075.1:0-269 GCF_014164325.1 Pseudoalteromonas sp. SG43-4
ACACCGCTTACGACTACATTACTTTGCTCTGCAGTATTAATAACAGCGTCATCACCTGTTGCAACATCAATGCTGGTTACGGCTGTTTTATCGTGAATGGCGGTGTCTGTAGCGGTTGCTGTATTGCCTGCGACATCACTTACCGTGGCTGTGGCGGTTAATTCACCATCGCTTAAGCCTGATAAGTTTGCACCGGTAATTGTGTAAGTATTGTTGGTAACTGTGGCTTCAAAACTGCGCTCATTACCGGCTTCATCTGTTACTACCAC
>NZ_JACJFB010000076.1:0-263 GCF_014164325.1 Pseudoalteromonas sp. SG43-4
TCATGACTGGGGTGAAGTCGTAACAAGGTAGCCCTAGGGGAACCTGGGGCTGGATCACCTCCTTATACGATTTAGAACTTATTTGTTCGTAGTGTCCACACAGATGATTGTTAATTAGTGCTTGTTCTTCGGAATAACTAATTAATATGCTCTTTAAAAATTTGGAAAAGCTGATAATAAAATTCTGATAGATACTTTGTATTTATCAAGAGTTTTCAAAAGTAAAAAAAGAATGGTAGCAGTACCATTCAGTGCCATTTGAT
>NZ_JACJFB010000077.1:0-263 GCF_014164325.1 Pseudoalteromonas sp. SG43-4
TCATGACTGGGGTGAAGTCGTAACAAGGTAGCCCTAGGGGAACCTGGGGCTGGATCACCTCCTTATACGATTTAGAACTTATTTGTTCGTAGTGTCCACACAGATGATTGTTAATTAGTGCTTGTCCTTCGGGATAACTAATTAATATGCTCTTTAAAAATTTGGAAAAGCTGATAATAAAATTCTGATGAATACATTGTATTTATCAAGAGTTTTCAAAAGTAAAAAAAGAATGGTAGCAGTACCATTCAGTGCCATTTGAT
>NZ_JACJFB010000078.1:0-262 GCF_014164325.1 Pseudoalteromonas sp. SG43-4
GAGGCACGAACAACTCAGGGTGTTAAGTAAAACTTAGAGTGAATCTTTTTAGAAAGTTTAAATTTAAGTATTGACAAAAAAATAGGAAAGCGTAATATGCGCAGCCCTAGCGAGATAAAGTTCAAATTTATAATCGCAACGTTCTTTAACAATATAAAGCAATCATCTGTGTGGGCACTCGTACAGATTGAGTTCTAACAGCCAAGCTACTTCGTTCTTTATTGAGCAAGTAACGAGGCAAACAAATTAGAGTCTCAATTGA
>NZ_JACJFB010000079.1:0-251 GCF_014164325.1 Pseudoalteromonas sp. SG43-4
GATTGCTTTATATTGTTAAAGAACGTTGCGATTATAAAGTTGAACTTTATCTCGCTAGGGCTGCGCATATTACGCTTTCCTATTTTTTTGTCAACACTTAAATTTAAACTTTCTAAAAAGATTCAATCTAAGTTTTACTTAACACCCTGAGTTGTTCGTGCCTCGCTATGCGTTGCTGTTTCCCGTCTCAGTGGGGTCGCATTATAGGGAGATCCGAAAACAGATCAACCCTTTTTTGAAGAAAACTTGAA